>JAEZFH010000002.1 GCA_023437885.1 Bacillota bacterium
GGATATGGGGGTATAATTCTGATAGGCACAGTTATGGAAAATGGGGAGCTTCAGGTCAAGCCTATTAATTATTTCAACCATACGCTTTAATGCATACAGAATTTGATATTCCTTATACTCCACCCAATCAAAATAATAGGGCAGGTCCTCCTTTTTCTCTCCCCGAAAGCCACGGGGAGCAGCCACACTTTCAAAATCGGAATATTCGGAATGGTAGCTTTCATTCAGCTTCTCTACCGTTTGATATCTTTCCTTCAGAAATTGGCGGTACAGCCTGAGAGAGGTCTCCGAATAGTCCATGATATAAGGCCGGTCCCGAAAAAAATTGCAGGTCTCATTATCTGCCTGTATTGCAATAATGCACCCCTTCTCTCCGATATGCCGATGCAATATCGGAGCCAGCTTCTTAAAGTACTCCTCTGTCTTCTCATAGAGCACCTCGCTGGCATAGGAGGGAATCGGAAACTGCTTTGTTACATAGGGGTACACAACAGTAGTTCCCCAGGGGTTCCTTGCCTGGATCCGCTCATCATGAAGAATCCATTCCGGGTAACCGAACAAGGTCAGCTCGGCATTAATATGAGGGCCCGGCCTTACAATCACAGACAGCCCTTTTTCCTCACACAGGTGCAGAAAGCCGTCCAGATCCTTCTTAACGTCAAGTTCCCCAAAATCATATCTTCCTTCCTCATATTCATGAACGGACCAGGGAATATAGGTTTCAATAATTTCAAAGCCCATATTGCAGATTTCATTCAGCACCCTTCCCCAATTTTCCTTTTCAATTCTCCAATAATGTACGGACCCGCAATATAAAGGTTTCTCCATACCCTTTATCTCTATTCCGTTGTCTGTAAACTTCATCCTGTTCCTCCTTCTCTTCTTTTCCAAAGCTACCATTACAGTCCTTTCTCATTCAGTTGGCCGTGATAATGTTTCCCCTCCTTCTACGCAGAACTTGTCCCTCATCAGCCCTTGACGGCACCCGCCGTCATGCCCTGGACCACCTGTTTCTGAAACATCAGATACATAATCACAACAGGAACGATGGAAATCACAAAGCCGGAACAGAGCAAACCGTACCTTGTCACATAGGAGCCCTTCAAGGCTGAGATGCCCATGGAAAGGGTTCTCTTCATGGGGTCTGATATCAGAACAAGTCCCAGCAGCAGATCATTCCAGCAGTTTAAAAAGGCCAGCGTGGCTACGGTTGCCATTCCCGGTTTTGCGATCGGAAAGATGACCCGGAAGAAGATGCCCGCCTGGCCGCAGCCGTCAATGGTAGCCGCCTCATCCAGCTCTCTCGGAATCCGGTCCATGAAGCCCTTCATAATGTACAGGCTGAAGGAGATATTCGTTGCAATATACACAAGCACCAGGCTGACCAGATTATCCTGCAGATGCAAATGCTTGAATATGATAACGGAAGGGATCAGCATGGCATGGATCGGAATCATGATCCCCAGGGAAAGGTAGACCGACAGAAAGGCGCTCTTATGAATCCGGGTCAGTATATAGCTGCCCATGGCGGTAATTACCACCAAAAGGATCACGGAGCTCAGACTGACAATCAGGCTGTTAAAAAAGCTGGTTCCAACCCTGGCACCGTTCCATGCCTGTGCATAATTACTCCATTGAATCACTTTCGGCAAGCCAAAGGAGTTGCTGTAGATATCATTGTTGTCCTTCAAGGAGGATAGCAGCACCCAGATAAAAGGATACAAGGATACGGCTGCCCCCGCGGTCAGAAATATATATTTTATGATTGCCGCTATTTTACTCTTTAATGGTTTACCTCGAAATTTTCCCATAGCACTCTCCTTAATCATCACTTCTCATTTTCGTCAGCTTGTTGAATATCACGGTTATCATCAATGAGACTGCAATTATGCCTATGGTGATTGCACTGCCCATACCAAAATCAGAATTTACGAAAGCTGTTTTATACATGAATACACCCAAGTAGGCAGATCTTACGCCCGGTCCGCCGCCGGTCATGATCCAGGAGTGGTCAAAGGATTTTAACGAGCCTGTGACGCTTAGCAGAATGCAGATAAAGGTAAACTCCTTTATCTGGGGAAGGATCACGTGAAAAAATGTATTGATCCTGCCCGCCCCGTCAATCTGGGCACTCTCTATCAACTCCTCGGGAATGGACTGCAGTGCTCCTAAGAAAATGGTGACATACAAACCGATATATTGCCAAACCTGAGGTGCCATAACCGCATAAAGCAATGTATTCGCATCCGACAACCAGTTTTTTTGCAGGCTCCCCAGACCAATTATTTTCAAAATATGATTAAAAATACCGATTTCACTGTTATAAAACAGGGTGAACATCAAACCGATTGCAACCGGTGCAATTACAACGGGAAGGAAATAGATGGTACGGTATATCTTCATTCCCTTCGTTCTGCTGTAGAGCAGATAAGCTAAAATCAATCCCATAGGGATCTGTACCATTAAGGTAACAACCACCAGCTTCATGGTATTCATAAATACAAGCCAAAAATCTTGGTTTGCAAATAATTCCTTATAATTTTGAAGCCCGATAAATACCTTTTCTGTTACTCCGTTCCAATCCGTCGCGCTATAATACAAAGACAACAGCATCGGTATAAAAACAAACACCGTATAAACGAGAAACACAGGTGCCAAAAACAAAACCGGTATCTGTAATTTGCTTAATTTATTTTTCACTGTAACGACCCTTTCTTAAGAGAAGGCTGTCTCAAATGATGGTAAGCTCAAGACAGCCTTTTTAAATAAGATGTTATTTTAGTTTATTTTCTGTCCAGCTCCGCCTGTACCTTATCTGCAAACTCCTGAGGCGTAATACCGTTGATAAACAGCTCGTCAAGACTGGAGTCCATCGCTGTAATCGCAGATGCCTTGGGCATGGTCGTGAAATGCACCTGGGTCAGAGTCTTGTTCTGGCTGAAGGTCATCATTTTCTGATAGATCACCTTCTGGCTTGATAAATCCACCTCGATGTTCTTTGCAGGAATCATACCGCTCTTGGTCAATTCTACGGATAACTCGTCGGAAGCAAGGAAATCGCAAACCTTGACCATAGCCTCATGCCTCGCCTGGTCTTCATAGGATTTTTTGTTGATGGCAAAGCCATAAACCGTGAAGCCAGTCATCATGCCCGCGGGATCAACGTTTGCATCCGGCAGCATGGGAACCGGAATAATTTCGCTTAAGTTCTGGATATCCTCCGGAATGGATTCAAACATCCATGGATAGGTGTAGGTCATAGCAGCCTTTTTGTCCGTGTACAGCTGGAGGCTGGCAGCCCATCCGCCGTTTGCAACCGTATCTGCGGGGAACATTTTGTTATCAATCATGTCCTTTATGTTATTGGCGACTTTAAGTGCATTCTCTGTTGCGAATTTTTTTGTCGTAGCGAGATTCTGAATTTCCTCAGCTGCGCCGGAATACTGGTTATATAATTCGCTGAAGAAGAACTCGGAAGGAGTTCCGCCGCTGCTGCCGATTGCAATGGGGATAATGCCGTTGTCATTAAACACCTGGGACACTTCCTTTAACTCCTCATACGTCTTAGGAAATTGCAGGCCGTATTGGTCGAATATCTCCTTATTGGCCAGGAATACGCCTCTTGTGGATTCAATGGGAACGCCGTAGGTAGTGCCGTCTGCCGAGGTATAATATGCGAAGGATGCCGGATTAAAGTCATCACGCTTAACCACAGCACTGTCATTAAAATAAGTATCCACATTCGCCAGCAGGCCGGCATCTACCATGTCATTCATCATGGAGCCACCCCAGTAGGTGAATGCGTCCGGCAGATCGCCGGATGCTGTCTGGACTTTAATCTTCGTCTTATAGTCTTCTGTGCTGTAGGTTTCAAGCTTGATCTCCATGGTATCCTTATTCTCTTCCTGGAATTTCTGGAAGGCAGGATAGAAATAATCATACTTGGAGTCTCCCTCTCCCCAGTTGGTTGCAATCGTAATTTCAACCTTCTTTCCGGAAGGTGTATTCTCGGAACCGGCGGTACCGGATGAGTCCGATGTATTGGCCGGCTTTTCTGTGTTTGATGAATCGGGAGCCTTCGCCGAGCATCCTACAAGTCCCAGACACAGGGATATGGATAAGCCCACTGCTAATAATTTTTTAAATTTTTTCATATCGTTCCTCCTATTTTTAGGTACTTCATTGTACTTGACAAGGAATATGATTTGCGCAAATCATTTTAATGTATCGGTACAGAACCTTTACAAGTCTGATTATAGGTTATAACAGGCAAAATAAAAATACGAATAAATCATTGAAAATGTTATAAAAAATTACTCTGTTAGTATATGATTATTTAATTGTTCTAAAGCGTTTTGCTCCATTGCTTTTGTTCTATTGCTTTTGTTCTATTGCTTTCCTTCTATCCTGTTCATATCTGTCTGAATGCTCCATGACTTCCATATCACAGATTATTGTCACTAAATTATAGTCATACTTCACAAATGATATTGATTTTCATTATTGTTATTTATTAAATATGTAGATTTTTCGATTGTTTACAACTAAATTGTAAATAATGCTTTCTTTTTTCTGATATTTGATATATAATTGGCTTACAAGCCAAACAATTATAAAAAAAGGAGCGATACTTATGTTAAAACAAATCGAATTAAAATATAACTTTAATGATCTCGAACCATATATTGATGAACTTACCATGGTAACTCATTATTCAAAGCATCATGCTGCTTACACTGCAAATTTAAATGCCGCGATCGACAAAAATCCGGACCTGTCCCAGAAATCGATTGAAGATCTATTAATCAATTTGGATACTGTATCCGACGAAGCATTAAAAACTGTCTTACGAAATAATGGAGGTGGATATTATAATCATAATCTATACTTCTCCACTCTCTCACCTAATGGTTTACGTAAGCCGGAAGGAGATTTATTAAAACAAATTGAAAGTGATTTCGGGAGCTTTGACAGTTTAAAAGAAAAGCTAAACAATGCAGCCGCCACCCGGTTTGGTTCCGGTTGGGCCTGGTTATCTGCCAATAAGTCCGGCAAGCTGAATGTAACCTCCAGTCCCAACCAGGATAATCCGCTTATGGAAACACACGGTGAATGGATACCCCTCCTTGGTATAGACGTATGGGAACATGCTTACTATCTGAAATATAAAAATTTACGCCTTGATTATATCAATGCCTTATATTCTGTACTTGACTGGGAACAGATTGCAGGTATTTATCATAAAGTTACTGCAAGGTCTTAAGAATTCTGCCCGGTTTAATCAAATGTATGGCAATGTGTATAGAAAACTTAATACTACCATGATAAAATAGCTTCACTGACTGCCACTGTCAGTGAAGCTATTTTGCCCTTTGTAATATTCGTTATGTCCTGATATTCTGGTATGATTAACCAATCTTTCACAATTAAGCCAGCTCTGCCGCATTTATATAATAAATGTAGTCGTCTTCTTTTGGAATGGTCTGAAAATTCGGATTGCAGCAGCCGCATCTCCAAATCAATTGCTCCTGAAACTGATATGATATTCCGGAAGCACAGCCGCCTTCCCTTTTCATACAGCCAGGATCGCTCTGCAGAAAAGTATGTATAACACTTTCCGGACAAGAGGAAATATATTCAATTACTTTTTCCATATTCGCTATCCGAAAGTACAACAGAAGTTTCGTATCCATACTGGTCAGCCAAAATCCGGCATTCGTATTCCTTTTACAATCATTTTCTTTCTTATAATATCGGATTTGGGGACCTTCATTCCATTCCTGTTTATTGCAGAAGTAATTTCTGTTTAACAATTCATTATGTATGGATTGAGCAATTGCTTTATCCTGGTCCGATTTTAACAAATCAGTAACAAAATCAACCCCATTTCCAAAATCCGCAGTATTCCAATCATCTGCAAGTAATTTATAATTCATTCTGCAAAAATCTCTGAATCGATCTGTTTTTTTAGATTTTACTGCCAATGCATGCAATGCGTATATCAGAGTTTTATTGTCAGGAAAATGAACAAAAATAATATCACTTTTTATCCTGCCGTCAAGTAAACCATCGATTATGAAGCCATAGTCTGTTAGGAGCTTCAGATGAGCACTCAAATTTGTAATCTTAAGTGATTTGCACATCTCTTTGAGTACCTTCATTGGAATACACAATTCTCCCTCTTGATTCATGCTTCCGGAACAACCAAGGGCATATAGGATATGGGCATATTTATAAGATGCATTGCGGGACTGCCTTGCTTCACTTGAAAAATAGCCGTATTGACTTATATCAAATACGGGTAAAAGCATCCGTTCTGCATCCTGTACTATATCATTGTATACCGCCAGAAACACACCATAAAGTTCTTTATATCCATTGATCACTTCTTCCTGATGATATAACTCCTGATATATTTCATGTACTGGGAAGGTAGCAGGATATGTTATCAATTCTTCTTTTCTTAATTCAGACCATCGTTCCACCCAATATTTCATACTATTCTCCTCATTATATCAACCCTCACGTCCCCTTGTAAAATGCAAATTTGTATTACAGCCAGACCGCCCAATCTCCATAATTAAAAGTTCCACTGCCGTGGTGCAGTTTGCCCTCTGCTTTTAATTGCTGGAAAGCATCACGCATACGGTAAAGGATCTCCGGCTGAATATCCAGCGTATGATGCGCCGGGAATACACGCTTTACCGGAAGTTCTGCAATCTTTTCAAGAGAAGCAAGATAGGCTTGTGGGTCTGTGGAGGGATAGTAAGCAAATAACGTATCTTTATAAACCAAATCACCCGTAAAAAGATAACCGCGACTTGGCTCAAAAAAGCACAAATGCCCCGGCGAATGACCTGGTGTGTGCAATACCTGAATGCTTCTTCCACCGAGGTCAATTACATCGCCATCCTTCAATAATCTGGTGGGCGTTCCCTGAAAAAATTCATAGGTATTGACATCATATCCTTGCGGCAGGTCGCAGCGATCAACAACCATCTCCCGGATTGTTTCCATGGAAAGAGGAAATCCGCCATTCAGCCATTCAAGTTCCTCTTCATGGGCATAAAAGTCTGAAAAGTGCTTGTGCCCACCAATGTGATCCCAGTGAATGTG
>JAEZFH010000148.1 GCA_023437885.1 Bacillota bacterium
CCTCATGAATTTTATACCCGTTTTTCAAAATATGTATATGATAACCTGACTACCGTATTTTATGAATGCGAACGGGACAGGGATTATGTGTGGGGAATTTACTTTGTCCCTGCCAATGAAGCTGTGAAGATTGATGCGATCTACGCCTCACTTCATTTCGAGCGTGTTAAGCTTCCCGATGCCTATGAGGGGACTCCCGAGGAATCCTTTAACTCCATCATTGCCAAAATCAATGAAATAAACAATGAGCTTAACGTTGTTTATGATGAAATCAAGGAACGGCTGGGTAATATTGCGGAGGATTTAAAGCTTGCCCACTATACGGTTTCCGTTCTTTCCAAGAATTTTGATGTCCGAAAGCTGGCTGCCTGCACCCGGGATAAGGGCAAGAATGATGTGTTCTACATCATCTGCGGCTGGATTACGGAGAAGGATGCCTCTGTTCTGCTTAAGGAGGCGGAAAAGGATAACCTGGTATATTGTGTCATCGATGACGGACAAGGGGATGGGGATAAAAAACCGCCCACCAAGTTAAAAAACCTGAAGCTGTTCAAGCCTTTTGAGATGTTCATTAAAATGTACGGTTTGCCGGCATATAACGAAATAGATCCTACCTCCTTCGTTGCTATCACTTATTCCATCATATTCGGTATTATGTTCGGCGATGTGGGTCAGGGACTCTGCCTGGTTGTTGGCGGTCTGCTGATCTACAAGATCAAGAAGATGAACCTTGCTGCCATTATCTCACTTGCAGGTATCTTCTCCACTGTATTCGGCTTTCTGTACGGCAGTGTATTCGGATTTGAGAACTGGATCGAACCCATCTGGCTCTCGCCCAGGGAAAATGTAATGACCATGCTATATACCGCGATCGGTTTCGGAGTATTCCTGATTATATTGGCAATGCTCATTAATATCATCAACGGAATTAAAGCCAGGGATTGGGGCCGGGTGCTGTTTGACACCAACGGAGTGGCTGGTCTGGTCTTCTACGGGATGCTGATTACCTGTGTAATCCTTGTATTTACCGGACATCCCCTGCCGGCAATCATTTTTTTCGCCATTTTCTTTATCCTGCCGCTGATACTTATCTTCCTGCGGGAGCCATTAACTCATTTGCTTGAGAAGAAGTCACATATCTTCCCTGAGCATAAGATGATGTTTTTTGTTGAATCGATTTTTGAACTGTTTGAGGTATTGCTCAGCTACTTAACTAATACCATCTCCTTTCTCCGTGTGGGGGCCTTTGCACTGAGCCATGCAGCCATGATGGGTGTTGTAATGCTGCTTGCGGGAGCAGAAACCTCGAAGCCCAACATTATTGCATTAATTATCGGTAATGTGGTGGTTGCCGCAATGGAAGGCCTGGTTGTCGGTATACAGGTACTCCGTCTGGAATATTATGAGATGTTCAGCCGTTTTTATAAAGGTACTGGTAAAGAATTTAAACCCTATAAGGGTAAAAAGTAAACTATATTTTATTGAATTTTAAGGAGGATGCTACCATGGCATTAAAAATCACAATTGTTATCGCATTAATCTTAAGTATTATTGTTCCCTTCGGTTCCTTTTTAGCAAGTAAAAGGAGCAAAGGCGGCTTAAAAGCAACACTGGCCTTCAACATTTTTATGTTCTTCGGTGTACTGGTTATCGCCAATATTATGATCTTCTCCGGACATGTATCTGCTGCTGAGACCGCCACTGCCGCTGTATCCACCGACGGCTGGAAATATATTGCTGCCGCTCTTGCAACCGGCCTCTCCTGTATCGGCGGTGGTATTGCCGTTGCTTCTGCTGCTTCTGCTGCTCTTGGCGCAATCAGTGAGGATTCCTCCATCATGGGTAAGTCCTTAATCTTCGTAGCTCTAGCAGAAGGTATTGCTCTCTACGGCTTGATTGTATCCTTTACCATTCTCGGATAAGAGGAGGAACACCATATGCGTATGTATCTTATCAGCGATAATATTGACACCTATACCGGCATGAAGCTTGCCGGTGTCAGCGGTGTTGTGGTTCATACAAAACCGGAGCTAAAAGAAGAGTTGGATAAAGTGCTTGCAGATAAGACGATAGGCATTATTCTGATTACAGAAAAATTAAGCAACGAATTTCCTGAAATCATTAACGATATCAAATTAAACCGAAGAATTCCGTTAGTCGTAGAAATCCCGGACAGACATGGAACCGGTCGTAAGCCTGATTTCATCACCTCCTATGTTAATGAAGCCATAGGATTGAAACTATAAGCAATTTTCCATGAAAGGAAGGTTATTTTATGACTCTCGATGAAAAATTAGATCATTTTTATTCTTCGGTAATTGAAAGTGCTACCAGGCAGAACATTGAAATTGTTGAAGAATATAAGAAAACGCTGCAAAAAAACTTTGATGAGCGCAAGGAAACTGCCCTGCGCAAGGCGGAGGCCAATCACCGTATTGCCTCGGAGAACATCATTCGTGAAAGAAACCGCAAGTTATCGGCCGAATCGATGGAGATCAGACGCAAGGTGCTGGAGAAAACGGAAGAGATTTCAGGCCGTATCTTCACTGATGTCAGTGCAAAGCTGCAGGAGTTCATGAAAACCTCAGACTATGATGCGCTATTGGCAACACAAATCAAACGAGCCTCCGATTTTGCACATGGAGATACCATTACGGTATATATCAATCCCTCCGATTCATCAAAAAAAGCAGACTTGGAAGTAAAAACAGGAATATCTCTCACTGTTAGTGACCGGGATTTTATTGGCGGTATCCGTGCTGTCATTCCGTCACGCAGCATTCTGATTGATTATTCGTTCTTAACTAAATTGGAAGAGGCAAAGAGTTCCTTTACTCTTTAAGTCTTGGAAAGGGAGAGTTCATCCTTATGAGTTTAACAGGTAAAATATTCGGTATCAATGGTCCTATCGTATATGTGGGTGAAAATAAAGCCTTTAAGATGGGTGAAATGGTTTTGGTAGGCAAGGATAAGCTGGTGGGTGAGGTAATCGGACTCTCTACCGGGCGGACCACCATCCAGGTATATGAAGAAACCACGGGACTGCGGCCGGGTGATGAGGTGACGTCAACAGGTGCCGCTATTTCCGTTACACTGGCTCCCGGTATCATCAGCAATATTTTTGACGGTATCGAGCGTCCTCTTCAGGAAATCGCTTCAAAATC
>JAEZFH010000207.1 GCA_023437885.1 Bacillota bacterium
CTCCTTGGCTTCATCCGTTTTGCTGAACAGGAGAACGGTCTTCTGACCTCAATCATTCATCCGAAGAACAATGTATTGTCCCTGGTGATGCCGCACTTTGCAGACCGTCTCCCGCGGGAGAGGTTTCTGATTTATGATGCAAACCGCAAGCTGGCGGCACTGCATGCTCCGGATACCCAGTGGATCATTGCCGAGGTTCCGGCGATAGACCAGGATAAGGTTAGGGAGGTATCCGCATATGAAGACCAGTACCGGGACTTATGGATTACTTTTTTTGAGCATATCGCAATTAAAGACAGGGAGAATTTCAAGCTGCAGAGAAACAATCTGCCCTTGCGATTTCGGGAAGATATGGTAGAGTTTAACCATGCGGTAAGAAAGAGGATACAATAATATTTTTAATATATATTGAAATAATTTCAAATTACAGGAATTTTCATCCTGGGTTGAGAGTGATACGATGGAATGTGAATTTTGGCGGGTGTATAAATCAGAAGAAGTTAGAGATACTAATCTTGTAAAACTCAAAATTTTATAGGAGGAGTAGCAATGAAGAAGAAATTTTTTATATTATTAGGTATTTGCGGTATCGCATTATTTGCTCTCAGTGCTTGTGCGAATAAGGATGGAAAGACAAATACCGGTACGGGAGTAACTAAAACTCCTACGACAGCAGTTACCCCTGGAGTAACCAAAACTCCTACAACAGCAGTTACCCCGGGAACAAATGGTACAACCAATAGCACCACCGGAGGAACAACAAACGGTACAACAAATGGAACCGGGACTACGAACGGAACCGGTACCACAGGAACTACCGGAGGTACTAACGGTACCACAGGAACCACTGGAGGTACTAACGGTACCACAGGAACTACCGGAGGCGCTAACGGAACTACAGGTACAACCACAGGAACAGGCCGATAACGGATAACCATCTTATAAGGTTATATAACAATCGAGTAATCAGTAAATGAATCAATAAGTTTCCATAACACACCGTTTTATAGCAATCATCTGTGACAGATGAATTTCACAGGAAATTGTAAAAGGAATTCAATCGGTATGTATGGAAACTTATTGTTTGTCTAAAAATACAGCTATTTGTTTTTTTTTGAGCATGCCTTACAGATGCCAGTGATTTGGATTTGATGCTCTTTGATGATGAAGCCTTCCTCCTCCATTGCATCCTCTAGTGCATGGATGGGGCAGGTAGGCAAATCAAATACTTTTTTGCAGCCGTCGCATATGACAAAATGCTTATGCTCGCTGCTGTCGGACTTAATCCGATAAAAGATCTCGCTGTCATTCAAATGATATTTGTCAATCAGATTTTGATTCAACAATGAGTCAATGTTTCGGTATATGGTTGATTTTGCAATTCTGGGCAGCTTAAGAACAATCTGGGAATAGATCTCATTAATTGACATCGGTCGGTCTGCTTCCCTGAGAAGCGTCAGAATCAACTGTTTTTGTCTGGTATTTCTCTGGCTCTCCATGTCTACCCTCCCTTAATGTTACGGATGGAATGCATCTTCTCTGTTTATTTCATATGTATAGCAAGCCCGGCTTTGATGGGTTAATTCTCCGGAACGTCTCATTCCGACTTTCTCTGCCAGATGCTGTGAACGAACATTGTTCTTTGGAATTATGGCTGTGATTTTTGACAGTGCTAGCGTGTTAAAGGCATAGGAAAGGATAGCGCTGACACTTTCTGTTGCGTAGCCCTTACCCTGGTGTTCGGGATCAATAAAATATCCGATTTCATAAATATCCTCCTGATGAATTCGCCGGTATTCGATACCAGCCCGCCCGATTAAGAGCTGTCCTTCTAATGTGAAGATTCCCCATAAGCCATAACCGTAAAAATGATATACATTTTTGATATATGCCTCATGCTTTGCTTTCTCCAGAGCAACATTGCTGCCGATTCCGGTAACATATTCACTTATCTCGGGCTTATTACTGATCATACAAAGCCTCTCAACATCCTCTGCTGAAAGCTCCCGGAGCAACAGACGCTCTGTAGTAAGAATTGTTGCCGGAAGCATGTAAGCATGAAGATATGTTTGAATGATGAAATGATAATCTATCTCATCAAAACCCTCCACAAGAATAGCACATTGCTTCAGATCCTGATTGCCTGAATTGGGATTGACATAGCCGATGGATACAATTCCTGCAGCCGCAGCTGCAGTTACACCGTGGAAGGAATCCTCGATAATGATACAATCCTGCGGGTTGACCCCCAACTGCTTAGCCGCCTCCAGGAAGATGTCCGGAGCCGGCTTAGGATGTGCCACTGTCGTGCCGGATACATAGCCTTCAAAGTAGTTACGGATTTGAAAGAAATCCATGACGTATTCGATACTGGCTGCGGGGGACGAAGAGGCAATAATCAGTTTAACGCCATGCTCATAGAGGTCTTTGATCAGGTCAAGGACATAGGGAACAGCAGTATATCCTTCTTCTTTCAGGAGGAGTTCTTTTATTGCGTCGTTGGCTGCAAGCAGCTCCTCCGGTGCTGCATCAATATGAAAATCATTTATCATGGTTTGGCACATGGAATTGGCGGTGGTGCCGACAAAACTGTATATATAATCAAGCGGAACATCTAGGTTATATTTTTGTAAGGCCAGAACAGCAGCTCTGGCATGCAGGGGCTCACTGTCGATAATGACGCCGTCCATGTCGAATATCACTGCTTTTAACAAATCAATTATCCTCCATCTATCTACTGATTACATAGTATACATCTTTTTTAGCTGCCTTTCAAGCTTGCAATTCAGCCGGAGCCGGAGCATAATGTAAGCAGGAGTGTGATAAAGTTTAAAAATGCTAAAGTTTTCCTAAGTATGTTGTCTATTTTACAACTTTATATTTTGTGTTTCGTGAGAGCATCCTGGTCCGAGCTGCGGTCAGCAAGCTTTTTGCAAGTCATTGCACTGATGTGTAATTCCAGGATACCCTTTATCACGAAACAGTAGGGGACCCTCCCTGATGCTAATTCCGGTCCAGAATCTTTTCAAACAAGAGTCCTGCCAGAAACCATGCGGGAGCATAATCCCACCGTATAACACCTTTGTAATTCAGCTTTGCTTTACTGTAATCCCATGGGCATGCACCGTGTTTTTTCAGGAATACACCGGTGGTATATTCTCCGAAATAAATTAATAATGCGTATACACCTCCTCGAAGCAGTGCATTGTGGTTTTTCAGCTTTTTACAGATGGGAGTCAGGCAAGCTGCCATGCCGTAGATTGGAAACATCCAAACTGAGGTATGGCAGGACAGAGTCTTATCCTCATGCTTTCTGAGAGAAGCAAGGCCGGTCCAGAAGCATTCCATGCACCATCCGCAAAGCCCGCAGATAATGAAGTTTTGAACATGTTTTTTCATATGATTAGTATTCATGAAAAGCTGTTGACTATGCAGGCAGAAAGAAATTTTATAATTCATGGGGTATTTCTGGCAATATGATAAAGATAATAGCATATGATTACGGTCATGGGGTCAATTACTGTTACAGAAGAAAATAACAATAGAACTAATGCGGTATAAAAACTTGTCATTAATAAACCTATCATTTATAAACCGATCATTCATAAATCGATCATTCATAAGTCGATCATTCATAATTTGATCATTCATAATTTGATCTTTTATAATTTTGTTAAGAGGGGAAGCAGAGATGGAAATTGAGCGTAAATATTTAGTAAAACAGCAGCCCAAAGAGCTGTCTATATACCGGCATAGGGTGATTGAGCAGGGGTATCTGTGTCATAATCCCATCATTCGGATTCGTAAAAGCGATGAGGATTACATACTTACCTATAAATCGAAATTCGGTCTGAAGCCGGAGGGGCCGGAAGGGCCGGTTGTCAATCATGAGGTGGAACTGCCCCTGACCCGTGAAGCATATCATACACTTCGCAGCAAGACGGAGGGCAATATGATTTATAAAACCCGTTATTTAATTCCTCTTTCTCAGGGCTTAATAGCCGAACTTGATATTTTTGAGGATAAGCTTCAGGGACTGGAGCTTGTGGAGGTGGAATTTCCTGATTTACAAAGTGCGAATGCCTTTATTCCGCCGTCATGGTTTGGCAGGGACATGTCCGCTGATATTCGTTTTACAAACTACCAATTATCCAGAATCAATCGTCTGGAAGAATTGGTAATGCAGTAGCTATCTACATTGCTAACGCCATAACTGGTGGCCGGCTGCTTCATTTGGAGGGTTACTAATAACCTGCTGAAAAGTGGGGACGTAAAGCTGAGAATCTAAGGTGCTTACTGCGCTATCATAGTCCGGATGCAAGACCATACAAGGCCTGTCCTGCCACAGGCTTCTTTCTATTAAGGAGAATTTCGATGAAAAATACCACAAAAGCTAATTTAGCAATAATACTCCAATCACTGATTATTGGTTTTTCTTTTTTGTTTGTCAAAATCGCACTAAAAAGTGCTGATACTATATCATTATTGGCTCATAGATTTACGTTGGCTACCCTATGTATTTTAATTTATCAATTTTTTAATCCAAATAAAATTAGGATTAGTGTTTCTGATTGGTTGAAGATTATTCCCTTTAGCATCGCCTACCCAATTTCATTCTTTTTGTTTCAAACCATTGGGTTAAAAATGATATCATCCTCCGAGGCTGGAATTGTGCATGCCATGGCTCCTATTTTTACACTTATTGCCGCCAAAATCATATTAAAAGAACAGGTCAAAAACCTGCAAAAGCTTCTTATGGTAATATCTGTATCAGGCGTGGTTTTTATCAACGCAATGAATGGATTTAAGATTGACAATTATAGTTTTCTTGGCTTCCTGTTTATTTTGATATCCGCAATATCATTTTCAGTCTACAATGTGTTAACAAAAAAACTGACGAAAGATTATCCTGTTATTTCGATCGTATACGTAATGAGTATTACAGGCTGTATTGTTTTTAATCTTATTTCGATTGTAAGGCATGTTGTAAATAATAATATTTCTGCCTATTTCGCCCCGTTTTCAAACCCGTCTTTTGTTTGGGCAATTCTATATCTTGGCGTATTATCATCTTTAGTATCATCGCTGCTCTCCACATATGCGTTAGGCAAATTGGAAGCAAACAAGGTTGGTCTTTTAAGCAATGTATCAACGATTGTAACTATCTTAGCTGGCACTCTATTTTTGCAAGAATCACTGCACTACTATCATTATATAGGAATCATCGCAATTTTGACTGGTACCATAGGATTTAACTTGATGAAGTCACCTCAAAGGGATATTAAAAACGGAAGAGCATTGTAATGTTACCACCATTATCCTATTTCGCCTGTCTTATTTCATCAAGGAATTCTTCCTCATCGTATTTCTTCAATATTCGAAGCAGCATATTGGATGGAATGGATCAGAAAAAACGGGGATAAACTATATACTGCGGATGATCCTTTAAGAAGATGCTTCGATAATTTAGGGTATTTATAGAAAGGAGGTTAGACATACAGATGTCAAAAGACAGTCAGGTAGATAATAAGAGTGCAAGAGTGAAAAAAGCCAACGGACAGACAACAATCACGGATGAAGAGGCAAAAAATAAAAACCGGACTACTAAAAAGCAATCGGTAAAGCATAATGACGTATAATCGGGAGGTATGATATGGCAAAAGCAGGAATGAGAAGGCCGGATGTGACAGAACCCCACGGAACAGAGGGGCGTCAGAGAATGAAGATCCAAAAAAACGAGGCAGAGCCGGTACCGGAGCTGCAGGGAAGAGCAAAAGCCGGGCATGAGAAAGCGAAGCCGGCCGGCAAATCTAAATGAAGGCTGCAGAGCCGGCAATTTCTCCGCAGCTTTTTGAAGATATCACAAGGCATCTTCTGGAGGACGATCAGCCATCGCAATATTTGGAGAAGCTTGACAGGCAGGACTTTTTACGCCCATACCCTTTGTCCCTGCTGCATCAGCTGAAGAAAACACAGCAGTCACCAAAGCATCACCCGGAGGGGAATGTCTGGAACCATACGATGATGGTGCTTGATCAGGCGGCCCGGGTCAAGGGCAGAAGCAAAAAACCAAAAGTATTTCTCTGGGCTGCTTTATTGCATGATATCGGCAAGCCCCCGGCTACCAGAGAGCGCAGGGGTAAAATCACTGCCTATGACCATGACAGGGAGGGAGAGGAATTATGCAGGGCCTTTTTGCAATTTTTCAATCAGGAACCTTCCTTTATCGAAGAGGTTGCGGCGATGGTAAGGTATCATATGCACCTGCTGTATGTCCTGCGAAATCTTCCTTTTGCCGATTGGAAGGGGATGCTGGAGAGGACCGATCCGGAGGAGCTGGCATTATTGTGTCTTTGTGACCGCTTGGGAAGAGGAGGAGCAGATGTCTTAGAGCAGGAAAAGGAATACCGGGAATTTTTGATACAACTAAGAAAGCATGCCGAAGCGGATCGTAGAATAGCTGACAGGCAGCGGTAAAGGAGGCAGTATGGGCCGGCATTCGGAAGATATGCATATTTATGCATTTATCTTGAATATGATGGAAAGATTATCACAGGATGCAAAATAGTTTCCGAAACCGGTCCATTATTTGCCATAATATCAAGATACTTCCAGCATTTGCGGCTGGGTTGCCAAAAGCTGTGTTAAATTCCCCTCCTGAATTGCATTCACAAAAATATTACTGGATTTTTTAATATAAGTCCTTTATAATGATAGCAAAATATTTTATTATTATTAGCATTTTTGCATAAAGAGAGAGGTTAATTGAAATGGCTGAGAACTATATTTATACGATCGTTAAGAAGGAAAGTCTTGCTAATTCTATCTATCTGATGGATGTAAAAGCTCCACGTGTAGCAAAAAACTGTTATCCCGGTCAATTTGTCATCGTTAAGATGGATGAGAAGGGGGAGCGGGTTCCTTTAACGATCTGTGATTATAATCGGGAAGAAGGTACGGTAACGATTGTATTCCAGGCACTCGGATCTTCTACAAAGCTCATGGCTACCTTTGAGGAGGGAGAAGCCTTCCGTGATTTTACCGGCCCGCTGGGACATAAATCGGAATTAATCGATATGCCCAGAGAAGAGTTGTCTGCCAAACGTATTCTTTTTGTAGCTGGCGGTGTAGGCGCAGCTCCTGTTTATCCGCAGGTGAAATGGATGAAGGAAAACGGCTATGACGTAGACTGTATCATTGGTGCAAGAAATAAGGATTTAATTATCCTGGAGGACCGTATGAGACCTTTTACCAAGGAGCTCTACATAACAACAGATGACGGCTCCTATGGCTTTAAGGGAAATGTAAATGACTGCATCAAGGATCTTGTGAATAATCAGGGCAAGCAGTATGATCTGGTAATCGCAATCGGACCCATGATCATGATGAAATTTGTATGCCTTTTAACAAAGGAGCTTGGAATAAGAACGATTGTAAGTATGAATCCGGTTATGGTTGACGGTACCGGTATGTGCGGTGCGTGCAGATTATCCATCGGTAATGAGATAAAATTCGCTTGCGTGGATGGTCCTGAATTTGACGGACATCTGGTGAATTTCGATGAGGCGATGAAAAGACTTCAGATGTACAAATCGGAAGAGGGTAAGACGGTGCTTCGTCAGAAGGAAGGGCCAACCCATCATCATCCCGGCTGCGAATGCCACGAGGAGACAAGCGAGAAATAATCAGATTAATTACCGAAAAGGTTTATGGAGGAGTTAAGAATGGACGTATTGAAGAAGGTACCTGTTAGGGAGCAGGATCCTAAGGTAAGAGCAACTAATTTTGAAGAGGTATGCTATGGATATAATCTTGAGGAGGCAATGGAAGAGGCTTCCCGTTGTATACAATGCAAGAATGCAAAATGTATAACCGGATGTCCGGTTTCCATCGATATCCCCGGCTTCATCAAAGAAATTGTGAATGGTAACGCAGAAGAAGCCTTTAAGGTAATCGGAAAATATTCCGCTCTGCCTGCAGTGTGCGGCAGAGTATGTCCCCAGGAGTCACAGTGTGAAGAGAGATGTATCCGCGGGATTAAGGGGGATCCGGTTTCCATCGGCAAGCTGGAGCGGTTTGCAGCAGACTGGGCAAGAGAGCATAATATCATGCCCGAGATGCCGAAGGAAAAGAACGGAAGAAAGGTAGCAGTCATCGGAGCTGGTCCTGCCGGACTTACCTGTGCGGGAGACCTGGCCAAGATGGGCTATGATGTAACGATTTTCGA
>JAEZFH010000442.1 GCA_023437885.1 Bacillota bacterium
ATAATGGCAGCCTTTTTCCTCATCATAGAAATAGTTATCGGTTTCGTGGGAGGTAAGAAAGCTGGTGAGGTTGGAGGGAATTAGGCAGTTGAAATTCATGTAATCCTCCATTCGGGGTTTGGCATCCCGCTTCTCATAGGCTGTCATGAGAAAGTCGATATGCTGGGTCTGCTGGGGGAGAAGGTAGGATTCGATTCTTCCCCGGACAGTATAGGAGATCTTGGCAATTGCATTACCCATGTTCTCCAGCACCTTACCAAAGGAGCTGTCAAAGGAGCGGACAAATGCGGAATAGAACATGAATTCCTCACCCAACTGGGACATGAAGGCATTGTTCTTCTTGGCATTGATTACTCCCAAAGGATCGGTTACCTCCTGACGGTAGCGGTTTTCCATTACGTCGACAAATTGCCGTATATGATAATCTACAATATCTCGGATTAAATTTTCTTTTTCGATGTTCATGAATAACTCCTTAATTTATAATACCATAGTCGACATTATACCATGGATTTGCCCCCCGGGAAAGAGATATATGAACAAATTTTCGATAGAGGCAGGGGGAGAGAATCTGTCTCAGAAGGTATAAAAGATCCTTATACGCAAAAATTCACTCAAGGAAGAAGCAAAAATTCCTGCATCTACGGTCTTCAACCGGTATCTGAGGAAATGAATGCTTCTTCCTTGCGTGAGGGGTGGGTTGTATCTATTCGATCTAACTGAATGGGGGGAATGGGTTGACTATTGGTATTTCTCTTCGAGCATTGCCACTAGCTGTTCATAATAATTCTTAGTGTCTTTCTCCAGAGCAGCCTTCTCGAACTCAGAGGTATCCCGGTTAACCTGATCCATGATCTCCGGGGAGAGCTGGCGTTGTGCGAAGGTATAGACCACGGTATCCTCTTTTTCAATATGGCGCTTCAACAGATGGGTGTAGCTAATGGCATTGGCGATAACATCCAGACGGCTTTCGTCGTTGCCGGACTTTACCCGTGCTAAAGCATCCCTTAGTTCCTGAATGAACAGTCGACCGGAATCGTGTTCTACCAGCATGCCGTGAGTAATTAATTTATTTCCCAGTGGTCCTAGATGGGTGACCATTTCATGAAAGAGAAGCTTTTCTTCCTTGCCGTGATGATGGGCGTCGGCATAGTTTCAGATAAAATCAATCATTTTGTCAAAATCCTCATAATTGATCTCGCTGCCCTTAAGGATGCCGTAACAGGCATTGCGTACAACCGCAAGCATGCGGAGAATATATTGGTGCTCTTCCATCATAAGCTTAATACTATCCATGGTATTCCTCCAATTCTCTAATGGATATCCGGATCGGGTTACGGATCCGGTTAAATGTTGGGCTGAAGCTCTGGTTATTCGTACTTTCCTGCTGTGATAGCTTATGGTTAATGGCAGTAATGCAGTGTTTACCGCTGAGAGGCATAAATCCGGTAAGTAGTGCTGTCGGTCTTTTCAAAGGAATAATCAAACTCCTCCAGAAAACCCTTCATCCAGGCCTCCCGAAGCTCGTAATAATGATCGATATTGCCGCCCAGCTCTTCCCAATAAGGGGAGTGAACGCAGAGGTTTCTGGTCCAGAGGGCCTCTGTGCTGCTCTGGGACAACAGCCGGTTTGCGTGGTCACAAGGCATACCGTCCAGGAGCTGGTCCGAGAGCAGGGTGTAGATCTCATTGGCCCCTGGCTGCTCGCCGGTTTTGTGGAGGGTCTTTGCCAATTGTGCTCCCTTCTCATATAGGATATGGAGAAGCTTGTCTCTGAGGTCGGGTGCAGTATTTAATAAGTTAGTTACGGTATAGGCATATTTATATTCAACCTGGGAGACGCGTTCTTGCAGCCACCCATGGATATTTCCCTGATCAATCATTTCTTCTAAAGGCTTATTGATGTGTTCGCCGAAGCGGGTATCGCTCTCGGCTTTCAGATTCAGCCCATATTGGCTGCCGAGCGGATAGAGCTCATCCGTGATATCCTGCTGAATATTAATTTTATTATATAACCAATAATGAATCGGCCCTAAAAATGCGCTCATATTATGATCCTTTCTATATTAAAAGGCTTCGTTGGTTAAGGAGGAAGAAGGACTGTTTTCTGCCGGTTTCCGGAAAGGAAGCATCTCAAACATCTGTCCATACCGGTAAAGAAGAATCTGTAATATTCGAATGCATGAAGTGTCTTTCTCACTTCATGCATTCGATGCTTAAACATAAGAGTGGTTCACAAAGCGTGCCGCCCGTTGTTTGAGTACAGTTAAATCTATCAAACAGTCCGCTTCCTGAAGAAGCTTTTAACGCGGTACTGAGTTGATTCTGGTGAAGATTATCTCTTATGCAGTAAATAAATTAATGTCGTCCTCTACTGTTCCGATTCCTGCGATACCGAAGGTTTCAACAAGAACCTTAGCTACGTTCGGAGATAAGAAAGCGGGTAATGTGGGTCCTAAATGGATGTTCTTTACGCCCAGGTAGAGAAGGGCAAGGAGAACGATTACAGCCTTTTGCTCATACCATGCAATATTGAAGGCAATCGGAAGCTCGTTGATATCCTGAAGCTCAAACACTTCCTTCAGCTTGAGAGCAATCAGGGCCAGAGAGTAGGAGTCATTACACTGACCTGCATCAAGCACTCTCGGAATGCCATTGATATCGCCCAAATTCAGCTTGTTGTATCTGTATTTTGCACAGCCTGCGGTTAAGATTACGGTATCCTGGGGCAATGCCTGAGCAAATTCGGTATAATAGCTTCTGGATTTCTGACGTCCGTCGCAGCCTGCCATTACAAAGAATTTCTTGATAGCGCCGGACTTTACTGCGCCGACTACCTGGTCTGCCAGAGCGAGTACCTGATTGTGTGCAAAGCCGCCGATGATCTCGCCATTTTCAATCTGGGTAGGTGCAGAGCAGGTCTTTGCCAGTTCAATAATCTGTGAGAAATCCTTACGGCCGTTCTCATCCTTGTCAATGTGAGCGCAACCGCTTACGCCGGCTGCACCGGTAGTAAATAACCTATCCTTATAAGAAGCCGCCGGAGGAACAACACAGTTGGTTGTCATCAGGATCGGTCCGTTGAAGCTTTCAAACTCTTCCTTCTGTTTCCACCAGGCATTACCATAGTTACCTACAAAGTTGGAATATTTCTTGAAGGAAGGATAATAGTGAGCAGGAAGCATCTCGGAATGAGTATATACATCCACGCCGGTTCCCTGGGTCTGCTCTAATAACTGCTCTAAATCCTTTAAATCATGGCCGGAGATCAGGATAGCGGGGTTGGTCCCAACGCCGATATTAACCTTGGTGATCTCGGGATTACCGTAAGTGCTTGTATTAGCGGTGTCGAGCAATGCCATGCCGCCCACGCCGAACTTACCTGTCTCCAGAGTCAGAGCAACCAGCTCATCTGCGCTTAAGGTGTCATCCAGAGTTGCAGCAAGTGCCTTCTGCATAAATGCACTGATTTCAGAATTGTCATGCTGTAATTCATTGGCATGCTTTAAGTATGCCGCAAGACCCTTTAAGCCATAAATAATCAGCTCGCGAAGGCTTCTCACATCCTCGTTTTCGGTAGCAAGAACTCCGACGAAAGCACTCTTGGCATCTAATTCTTCTCTTGTGGAGCCATTCCATAAAGCTGCCTCGGGAAGCTTTGTGCCTTCTGCGACCTTGCTGAGGAGGCTTTCTTTTATTTGTAAGGTTTCTAAAACTCTTTTATAGAAAATTTCGTTATCAAAGTTTGCATTTGTTATCGTTGTGAACAGGTTGATGGTTACATAATGGTCAATATCGGAACCGATCTCTTCCCCCTGTGCTCTAAGAGCGGTAGTTACTGCGCTTAAGCCCTTGGTCACATAGATTAACAGGTCCTGCATTCTTGCAAGATCCGGAGTCTTACCGCAAACACCTGAAATAGTACAGCCGGTGCAATTTGCGGCTTCCTGACACTGATAACAAAACATTTTATTTGCCATAGTTATACTCTCCTTTATGAAATGATTTATACATGACAAGAGAATTGCTTTTTCCGTTTCTCTTGTAGCATTGATTTTTAAGAACAAGTTGAGTATAATACAGATACATAAGAAGAAGTGTAGCTGTGGCTACAAAATATGATATTTTATTTTATTTGTTTGAAGATGGAGTCAGGATCAGTTCCAGCACTGCAAATTAAGATGCAAGTAATTGGGATACGCTTGTTATGTAATAATCAGAGATCAGAAGTAATATTAACCATAGTATAAGTAAAGGAGGGCTTCCATGGAGACTTATTATCCGGTATTAAAAAAATGTGCCCTGTTTCGCAAAATGGAGGAGAAGAACCTGGGACCGCTGGTCCAGTGCCTGGGGGCGCAGGTCAGAAGCTTTCAGGCGGAGGACTATGTATTCTTTGCCGGTGACGAGATTAATTATGTTGGAATCGTGCTATCCGGTATCATAGAGATTATGAAGGAGAACCTGGCGGGCAACAAGCATATTGTTGCATTTCTGGGTCCGGCGGATCTGTTTGGGGAGGGAATCGTCTGTACGATGCGGCGGGTCTCCCCGGTGACGGTGCGTGTAAAGGAGAGTGCAAAAGTCATGTTCATCCCCTATGAGAGGGTAATCAAATCCTGTGGCAATAGCTGTGATTTCCATATCAGCTTAATTCAGAATATGATGGTGGTCCTTGGGGAGAAGAACGTGAATCTCAACCGGAAGCTGGAACTGCTTACGTTAAAAGGGATGCGGGAGAAGCTTGCCAGCTACCTGATGAACGAATCCGCTGAACGGGGCACCAGTATGTTTCAAATTATGTTAAACCGGACAGAACTGGCGGATTATCTGAATGTATCCAGAACTTCAATGTGCCGGGAATTGGCACGGATGAAGGAGGAGGGATTGATTGATTTTTATGGGAACAGCTTTAAAATTATTAATAAGGAGCGACTGGCCCAGAGCCTGGAGTAACCCTTTTCCCGGAGTGCAGATCTGATGCTGTAACATATGGAAGGGTACGGATAGGGATGCACGGATAGGAAGGCACAGATAGGAAGGCACGGATAGGAAGGTACGGATCGGAAGGCACGAATAGAAGCGTATGGTTCAAATCAGGATTAGAATAGAGAGGAGATAAGCGTATGGATTTAATGGAAGCAATTCAAGTACGCACTTCAAGGAGGACATATCTGGAGGCACCGATTCCGGATGATAAAGTAAAGCAGTTGGAAGAGAAAATCAATGAGGTTAACAAGCTGGGCAAACTGAGCCTTAAATTGATTTTGAACGAGCCCTCCGCCTTCGGTAAAATCAGAAAGACCTACGGTATGTTTAAGGGAGTGCGAAACTATATCCTGCTGATCGGAAAAACAGACCCGGATGTAAAGGAGAAGCTGGGCTACTACGGAGAGCAGCTGGTACTGCTGGCAACCCGGTTAGGGCTTGGTACCTGTTGGGTAGGAGGAACCTTCGACCGGTCGATTGGGTCTGCTTATCTTGAAGCGGATGAAACCTTCTGCGGGGTTATTCTCCTGGGAAATGTGGAAGAGGAGAAGTCCTGGAAGGAAAGGCTGATCTCGAAGGCAACTCACCGGAAGACTAAAACAATAGAAGAGATGATGAAAGCGGAGGGAAAGGTACCGGAATGGTTCCTGAGTGGGATGAAAGCGGTGCAAAAGGCACCTTCCGCCGTGAACGCCCAGCCGGTTGTTTTTACTTATCAGCAAGGGGTTGTCTCTGCATATGCATCAGGAAAGCTGGGACATGAGAAGATTGATTTGGGGATAGCAAAGCTCCACTTTGAGATTGGCGCCGGCGGAGGAACCTGGGAGCTTAAGGATAAGGGAGAATATAAGAGGTCATAATTTTGTCAGTGGGTAAGAGGGATTTGAAGTAATAAGATATACAAATGATCGGCATAGAGAATAGCAATATAACAACAATTGAGAAGGAGATATTATGAGTGCTTATTTATTCATTTCATGCAATGATTTGTTATCTGAATTCTTAGATGATAAAAAGCGATTTCCCGAGGGGAGCCCAAAGATAATTTTTGAAAATTCGGATGATATTTTTGATTTGAGAATTATAATGACCCCAAATGATAAAGCGCCCTATGATATTAAATATTATACCGATCGTCGATATATATATATAATTGAAGGAGAGTGTACGAATGAGAACTGCAGCGTACTGGCAGATTATATAAAATCCTTACAGATTTCCGGCAGCATGGAACTTTGGTATGTATGGCTGTGTAATCTTGAAGATATTCCAAAAGAGTTAAAGAAACTGAAAGTGTTCCAATGTAATCGTATGGACATCAATTGTAATTTGTTGAGCGAATTTGGGAAGTCTGATTGTATATTCTTATGAAATTGTACCGATGTTCCGAAGGAACGGATACCGCTGTTCCGGTCGGACAATACCGCTAGACCGGAACAGGGATACCGTTAATAAGCTGCTTTGTGCGAGTTTACTCGCTTAATGCTGGATCTAATCCGTATACCTCCCGCATAGACCGGTAGTTTGCCGGGTCTGTTGGAATGATATTGATCTTATAGGCATCATGCTTGATGCGGTCGAGAATGGCCTCGGAAAGAGGGCTGTCATCTCCGCCAAGCTGGTCATACCATCCGTTTGAGTCATACTGTGAGCAGAAGACCGTGGAAGAATTCCGGCGTCTCCTGTGCAGCAATTCCAGGATGTCATGCTGTTCTGATTCTGTCGGCTTCAGCAGGAGCCATTCATCTATGATAAGAAGAACGGGATTCGCATACTTGGCCTGTACTTTTTTGTAAGTGCCGTCGCTTCGTGCCATCTCCAGTTCAAGGAGAAGGTCAGGAAGACGGATGTATTTGGTCTTGAAACGCTGCTTGCATGCCTCCATGCCGAATGCGCAGGCCAGATAGGTCTTGCCGCTGCCTGTGGCACCTGTGATAAAGAGGTTCCTGTGCTCTGTGATATACTCACAGGTTGCAAGCCTCTCGATCAATACCCGGTTGAGTCTACGGCCGGATGTATAGTTAATATCGGAGATATGGGCCTCCGGCTGGTCAAACCCGGCATTGCAGATCAGGCGCTTTAAGCTGTTGTTCTTCCGGTTGCTGTACTCAACATCGACCAACATCCCGAAGCGGTCTTCGAAGGCAACCTTTTTCATTTTAGTGTCATCGATCTGTATACGGAACGCGTCTGACATGGCTGTCAGGCGCATTTCGATCAGTTTATCCATTGTACTTTGAATGGTCATGGTCCTACCTCCTGTAGTAATCAGCGCCTCTGGTGAGCGCATGGCTGTTCTGTGTGGATGTGACCTGTGCATCAGGTTCCCGCCCTTTGTCCGATGGTACTGCCCTGTCGTTGCCGGTATCAAGGATGTTTTTGATGCTCTTATAACTGGACGTGGCGGTGAAGGAGAGGGCCTTTGTACAGGCTGCCTCCAGCCGGTCGACAGAATACTTGTCGGCAAGCTTCAAAAGGCCCATACAGCTCCTGTAGGACTGTTGTTCCACACGTTTGGAGTTAAGGATGCCATCCACTGCCTGGTATGTGCCGGTGCCGATTCGTTCCGCCCATTTGCGGAAACGGTCGCCGTTCCACTCCAGATACTGCTGATGGGAGGCCGGCATATGCTCGGTAATGGTGCTGTACTGCCCCTTGCGACCGTAGAGACGGCGGTGGGAGGCAATACGGTTATTACTATAAAATATTTCAATCATCGTACCTGTGACCCGTACATCAACCTTGCGTTTTATGTATTCATGCGGAACTGAGTATAGCATTCCAGCGCAAGATATGTGATAATTGAACTGGACGGTGGCTTGTTTCCATTCCGCCAGTTCATACGGGGCAGTAGGTAAAGGTGCCAGCAGTGGCAGTTCTTCGTTGCGGAAGATCTCATACCGGCTGCCCTCTTTTTTCTGGAAAGGGCGTCGGCTGAAAGCCCCCAGCTTTTGATGGATAGCCCGGTTAAGTTCACCGATGGAAAAGAACTGTTCATCGCGCAAAGCTGCCGTGATCCAAGTGGAGATGTTACCCACGCAGCCCTCCGCATTTGGCTTATCCTTGGGAGCCCGGACGCGAGCGGGGATAACGGCAGTGCCATAATGTTCTGCCATCTCCTGATAGACTGCATTGATCCGCTGGTCTTTCCAGCCTTTATTGTGGTCAACTGCAGTACGACAGTTATCCGGGACGAGGATCTTTGCAACACCGCCAAAGTATTCATACATATGGACATGGGCAGCGATCCATGATGGCTGTTTTTCATCAACAAACGCTTCTACATACGGATACTGGCTGTATGTCATGACCCCGACGAAAAGATATGCGTTGATGATCTCACCGGTATCCGGATCGGTGAGATGGGCCGGAGCTCCTGCCCAGTCGACCTCGACCTGTTCTCCGGGTTTGCGGTTGATATGCATCGTAGCGCGCCGCTTCTGCTCATCCTGCTGAAGGTAATAGCAGAACTGGGAATACATGAGCGGCTCGTCGCCTGCGAGACGGCATTCCTCCAGGTATTCCGTCCATAGCAGCTTTTTATTAACTCCGTTACGGAGAAGTTCCTTGCGGATGTGGTCATAATCCGGCATCCGCTTATTGGAGGCAGCGGCAGTTTGCTCCGCCTCCGGAAACAGCATTTTAGCCAAGACATCATTGGTCAGCTTCTGATCCAAGGGCCACACAATGTTCTTTTCTCTTGCTGCTTTAAGAACCTTGTTGACTGTGGTTTTGGATGCATTACAACTGAGCGCAATGTTAGTCTGGCTGAGATTTAATCCGGCAAGCCGGATAATCTCACGATATTTGGTCATAATGGCGACCTCCTTCAACTGTATTTACGCTATAAAGCGCATAGATACAGTATAAAGGAGAACTCATTATTTTACATGGGCAGCGGTATCGTTAGCCGGAATGTTGGTATTCTGCCTCCAGAATATCGGTATCAGTCATTCCGGAACAGCGGTATCATGCAACCGGATTGGCGGTTCAAAAATACCCGGAATACTCATCTGATGATAGCGGAGATTTACCGAAAGTTCTTGAGCTGTTATAACTTCAATTCCCGATGGAATGCCATAGCTGCAATGCACTAAACTAATGGTACAGAAAATAAAGAAAGATAATAATACATAATAAAAAGAACTGCCATGTTACGGCAGTATATAGATGAGAAACGCCGCAGCCGCACCCCAATATACCTTGCAAAAAGATACGTATCTGTTTTCAGGGATGTCTGGACAGCGACATTCTCATCCAGGTATGTCAGTATATAAAGTAACATTTATAAGCTGATTTTTGAACTGATCGAATTATCTTAATGCTTCCACGGCCGAGCGTTCAATCGCAAGTCCTGCGGTATAACGTCTCATAAAGAGTTCAAAGCCTTCCACATCCTCGGGAAGAGGAGTCAGCGCAGAACCTTTGCTGTCAGCGAAAACCAGATTGCTCAGGAAGGAGCTTAAAGAATTGAAGCCTTCTTTGTGGAGCATATAAGCGGCCAATAATGCCATACCCCAGGGACCGCCCTCGCCGGCAGTTTCCATAACAGATACGGGAGTATTCATAGCGGCTGCCATAATGCGCTGTCCCACTCCCTTTGTCTTGAAAAAGCCGCCGTGTCCGTACATATTCTGAATCTGAACCTGCTCCTGCTGTGTCAGAATGTCCAGCCCGGTTTTCAGAACACCGAGGGAGGTCATCAGATGTACTCTCATGAAATTGGCCAGGTTAAAATGACTCTCCGGAGTACGGACAAATAAGGGACGGCCTTCCTCAAAGCCGGTGATGTGCTCCCCGGACAGATAATTATATGCAAGCAAACCACCGCCATCCGGTGCACCCTCCAGGGCTTTTCGGTACAGGGTTGCGTAAAGCTGGTCGGCATCTGATTTCATACCCATAGCATCGGCAAATTCTTTGAAGATGGATACCCAGGCATTCAGATCGGAGGTGCAATTATTGCAATGAACCATTGCCACCAGCTCGCCGGAGGGGGCTGTTACCAGGTCGATCTCGGAATGAACCCGGGACAGTTCCTTTTCTAATACAATCATGGCGAACACACTGGTTCCTGCGGATACATTACCGGTTCGAACCTTTACGCTGTTCGTTGCGGTCATACCGGTTCCTGCATCCCCTTCCGGAGGACAGAGAGGGATACCGGCTGCAAGTCCTCCGGTAGGATCAAGTAATTTTACTCCTTCTTCAGTAAGTGAACCGGCGCTGTCTCCTGCCAGAAGCACCTTGGGAAAGATATGTTCCAGCTTCCAGGGAAAATCCATCGGTGCGATCAGTTCATTGAACTGCTGTACCATCCGTGGGTTGTAATTCCTGGATTGGATATCAATCGGAAACATTCCGGAAGCATCTCCGACGCCGAGCACCTTCTCGCCGGTCAGTCTCCAGTGAACATAACCTGCCAGGGTGGTCTGGAATGAAATTTGGGATACATGGGCTTCCTGATTCAGAATTGCCTGATAGAGATGGGCAATACTCCAACGCTGGGGAACCTGGTATTCGAAGAGCCCGGTAAGCTCCTCGCAAGCCCGTGCCGTCATGGTATTGCGCCAGGTACGGAAGGGCGTCAGCAGTTCTT
>JAEZFH010000420.1 GCA_023437885.1 Bacillota bacterium
CCTCCCAGTAGAGATATTCAATTTCTACATAGAATTGGTCGGCTTCCAGTAATTCGACCTCGGCCAGGGCAGTATGGATATCAATTGCCGTAATAGCCTCTGCCGCAGTCTTATCAAGGATGAACTCCTTGGCATCCTTTTTTTCAAGGCGTTTTGTGGGAGTGATTGTATAAACCAAGCCACAACCCGTCATCAGTATACTGCCGATTAAAATCATCAGAAAGAAGGCAGTCTTATTTCTTGCCATTATCTTCATTGTAAATCCCCCTATCGATACACCGTTCATAGAATTTACGATAATACAGCTTTTTCCTCTTGTCAAGGGCACAGTGGGGCAAAGGCACTGTTTTAACCGGCTTCTAATCTTTTGCTAAACCAAGCCTAAAGGGATCGTCAGAAATAATTAAGAACATAATTCGTTGAGAATATAATTCGTTGAAGAATATAATTTGTTAATGAGCATAATACTTTGAAGTACAAAAGAAAGGTAAAATAATACATGGCAATCTTTGCACAAATCAGCTATGATGGAAATAGATATGACAGGCTTATCACATAAATTTATTTCTAAGAAAGGAGATTTTGATTTATGAATAACTTTACATTTTGCAGTCCGACCTACTTTGTATTCGGGAAGAATACGGAAACGGAAGCAGGGCATTATGTACGCCGATTTGGCGGGACAAAGGTTTTGATCCATTACGGAGGCGGATCAGTGGTCCGTTCAGGTCTGTTGGACCGGGTGAAGGCGTCCCTGGATCAGGAAAAGATAGCGTATGTTGAATTGGGAGGCGTACAGCCCAATCCCAGAAGCGGTCTTGTATATCAGGGAATCGATCTGTGCAGGCAGGAGGGCGTGGATTTTATACTGGCAGTGGGTGGAGGAAGCGCCATTGATTCCGCCAAGGCAATTGCGGCAGGAGCTGTTTATGACGGAGATTTCTGGGATTTCTATGAAGGCAAGCCGGTAACCAAAGCGCTGAAGGTAGCTACGGTCCTGACGATTGCCGCCGCCGGAAGCGAAGGCTCCGGTGATACGGTGATAACGAAAGAGGAAGGAATGCTGAAGCGGGGTATGGGAAGTGATCAGCTTCGTCCGGTATTCTCAATTCTGAATCCGGAGCTGACAGCCACGCTGCCTGCTTATCAGACGGCAGCAGGAGCTACGGATATCATGGCGCATGTGTTTGAACGCTATTTTACGAATACCAGGGATGTTGAGATCACCGACCGTCTCTGCGAAGCGGTTCTGCTGACGATGATTAAGGAGGTTCCCAGAGTGATTCAGGAGCCGGACAATTATGAAGCCAGAGCCAATATTATGTGGGCTGGTATGGTGGCACACAATAATCTGGTAGGTGTGGGCAGGGATCAGGATTGGTCCAGCCATATGATTGAACATGAACTCTCAGCACTGTATGATGTGGCCCACGGTGCCGGTCTTGCCGTAATCTTTCCTGCCTGGATGACTTATGTCTACAAGCAGGATGTGATGCGCTTTGCACAGATTGCCGAACGAGTCTGGGGCTGTCATATGAACTACATGAATCCGGAAGAAACAGCTCTGGAAGGCATCCAGCGCCTTAAATGGTTCTTATCCTCCATCGGCATGCCGGTCAATTTCCTGGAGCTTGGTGCAAAGGAAGAGGACATCCCTTACCTGGTAGAGACTATGGGACTGGGTGAGCATGAAACCATCGGCAGCTTCCGGGAGCTGGGAAGTAAGGATGTGGAGAGTATCTACCGCCTGGCAGCGGAACTGTAACAGGCCATAGACGCCTCCGCTGCTGCAGGAATGAGGTTTAGTCCAGCGCCTGGGATAGACGGTAGAGGGAGCGGTTCTTAAGCATTTTGCGGATCAGCTGCAAAAAAGTGTCATTGGTATCGTCGTGGTAGAGGATTTCCCGTGCCAGCAAGGGGTTATCCGTAATAATTGAATCTACCTTCAAGGATTTCATTCGCTCCATGTCTCGGGCCGTATTTACTGTCCAGACATGGAGCTCTTTGCCTGCCCGGTGCACGCTGGTTACTACATTTTCATTCACAAAATTATGCCGGATGCTGAAGAAATCCACATCTTCCTTGTCATAGAAGTTTCCGTAGACTGCGGAGAGGATAAGGCCGGTATGAATATTCTCGTTCAATGCCTTGATCTTCTTTAATGCATTATAATTGGAAGAGGACACAATGCATTGATACTCATAGCCATATTCTTCAATCAGAGCAACGAGCTTCTCCTCGAAGGCGGCATCCCTTGCGGAGGTCTTTATTTCAATATTCAGCTTAATCCTGTCCTTACAATGAATCAATGCCTCCTCCAGAGTGGGGATTCTGGTATTCAGATATTCCAGGGAGAACCAGGAGCCGACATCCAGCTCGTTTAATTGGGCATCCGTAAGCTCCCAGATGAATTTACTTACTCCGGCAGTACGTTCCAGGCTTTTATCATGCAGAAGGATCAAGGTTCCGTCCTTATTCTGCCAGACATCAATTTCAGCATAGTCGGAATTGGCGATGATAGCGCTCTCCAAGGCCGGTATGGTATTCTCTGGAGCAATGTTGGAATTGCCCCGGTGGGAAGAGATGGTAATTCCTGTGAGAGCATTTCCTAAGTAGGAAGAATCATGATAAATGGTAAAGTAGAGGTTAAAAATTCCGATGATAAAAAGGATCAGAAGGAAGCCGTTCAGGGTAAATTTCTGCTTTTTGCTTTGATATGAAAAATGATATTCAAGGTCCGGATAATCCGGGAGAATATTCTGCAGAGCCTCCCGCTGGTAGGTGTGGAACAGGGAGGAGGTAAGATTAATGTAAGAGGAGAAATTAACCATGCTGTAGAAAAGGGTGGCGTAAAGGTTAATCTTTGGGTAGGCAGCCAAAAATACAGTAATCGCCAGACTCTTGTCAGCGAAGAAATAGGCACCCAGTGCTGTGATAAAAAGAAGTCCGAAGTAAAAAAGGAAAAAGCCCAGGGTGAAGAGAATATAATGAATCATAAGAATTCCAAAAGTACGGAATCTCCGTCCGTTCAGCAGCGCTCTGGAATACCGCATGGCTTTGGAAAAGGTCAGCTGCTCATTCATATAATAATGCAGAGCAAACAAACTCCGGAAGGAGAAGAGGCTGATCGAAAGAACAAGAAGAAGCAAGAATCCCTTCACCAGCAAATCATTTGTCCTTCCCTTGGTAAACTCAATATCTGCAAGAAAGATGATTCCGAATAAAATAGGCAGATTCGATAGAATATAAAAGAGCAGGGTAAAGA
>JAEZFH010000456.1 GCA_023437885.1 Bacillota bacterium
ATCAGCATCATTTTATGCTTTTGGATCCATTTTTTATAGGCACGCTCTACTTTGTGACGCTTGTACAGATTCCTGGCCGGACTGGCAGGATTCTCAAAGCCTACGACATGAGCAAAACGCCAGAAATAACGCAGGAGCAGCATGGAGATAAACCAGAGCTGGTCGTTCATCACATCACCCTGATGACCGTGCACCGAGAGAATCTCCTGACCGGTTTCCCAGTGCTTGAATACCACCGCTTCGATCGGAGACAGATCACGGAATAATTCCACCCTTTCCTGATGATATTCATCGTAGAAGGTAAAATAATTATTTTTTACATATTGCTTTGATTTCAGATAAATATTATGATTGCCGTAAAGCATAATCATACGCCGGCTATCGAAGAATTTCTTCAGAACAATGAAAACATCCGTATGGGCAAGCCGGATATGTTTAAAGGTGGGATACTCCCAAAGCTCGTCGCCGTCCCCTGCCTCCACATATACATATCCCTGTTTGTAATAATAATTTAAGGCATGCAGAAAGATATTCTGGTTACGCGCAAATTCATCCGAGACACTATCGTCACCCCGGTGAACATCGCTGAAAAAAATATATTTTGAGTTATCATCGAAATACTCAATCTTTGCATTCTGATATGCCTTAGTTAGTCGGTTGTTTGTTCGCATTTTAATACCCCCATATAGAAAGGCTGGATTTTGCAGTTAAGAAGATAGCAGGATAATGCTGGATATTTAATCTTACATTGATGGTAATATCCTGTTTAGTATGTCCTGTTTTCGGAGGAGTATAAGCACAGTTTCTATCTGCTTCGTCAAAGTTCTTGAGAATACTTTTGTTTGTCATGATTTTCACCGGCTATTCTTTTGCGGGTGAGTTTGCTATAATAAGGCCATATGTTATTTGCCATAGGAGGTAAGCTATGTATCGTGTTTTATTGGTGGAGGACGAGAAAATAGAATTGGATACCCTAAGGGATTATATCAATTGGGACAAGATCTCTGTGAATAAGGTTTATACAGCGCGCAACGGCCGCAGTGCCCTTGAATGCATTGAACAAAATGAACCGGATATCATGATAACAGATATTCAGATGCCTGTTATGAACGGAATAGAGCTGGCAAAAAGAGTTCGGGAAGGGAGCAGGATTGCCGCTGCAATGTTATGTCAAAGAATTGTGGACGGGAAAAGAATGCAGGGTAACAGAGGGCAGGCTTATCTGGGAATTTGATGGTTGTGATGGAGCCATATTTGAAATTACAACGTAGATTAACTAAAAATAAGCAGTAGTACGGTCTGACCGTACTACTGCTTATTTTTTTCGGAAAGAATTATCTAAATTTATTGAGCTTACGGTATTTTCAATTTGATACCGCTTATAAAAAGAGTAAATAAGAAATTATGTGTGATAACAATTTGTTTATTTATTAATAATAACTATGATAAGAAAATCTGCCCGGATAAAACATTATCATAATGTGTCATGAACGGATATGAAAGGAATGAATATGACTATAAAGTTATTGACAATTGCGGTGCCCTGCTACAATTCCGAAGGGTATATAAGAAAATGTGTAGAATCACTGCTGACCGGCGGAGAAGAGGTGGAGATCATAATAGTAGATGATGGTTCTAAGGACGGTACGTATGCAATCGCGGATGAATATGAACAAAAGTATCCAACAATCGTGCGTGCCTTGCATAAAGAAAATGGCGGACATGGCTCTGCGGTGAATATGGGAATTGAAAATGCCTCAGGACTGTTTTTTAAAGTGGTGGACAGCGACGATTGGGTAAAAGAGAGTGCCTATATGCAGATACTCTCTGTACTAAGAGAAATGGCCGGCAGCGAAAAGGTGCTGGATCTGCTGGTCAGCAACTTTGTATTCGAAAAAGAGGGCGAGAAGAAAAGCAAGGTTATGAGTTACCGTCATGCGCTGCCACAGAATAGAATTTTCACATGGGAGGAAGTAAGGCATTTCCGCAAGGGACAGTATATGCTGATGCATTCGGTTATTTTCAGGACAAAGGTTTTACACGACTGCGGGCTGAAATTGCCGGAGCATACTTTTTATGTAGATAACCTGTTTGTATTCGAGCCTCTTCCCTGTGTAAAAAGCATGTACTACCTGGATGTGAATTTTTACCGCTATTATATAGGGCGGGAAGGGCAGTCTGTAAATGAGACGATTATGATATCGAGAATCGACCAGCAAATTAAAGTAAATAAAATCATGGTGGATTATATGGTGGAAAATAAGGAGAAGATCAAAGCGAGCAGCAAGGTGCACAGATATATGGTCAATTATCTGGAAATCGTAACGACGATTTCCTCCATACATCTTATCCGCGGAGGAACCGAAGAGCATCTTAGGAAAAAGAAGGAGCTTTGGAATTACATTAGGCAAAAGGATCAGTTATTGTATGCAGGACTGCGATACGGTCTCCTTGGCAGCTTCATGAATCTTCCGGGTAAGGGCGGAAGAAAGATATCAGTGGGAGGATACCGCATCTGTCAGCGTTTTTTTAAATTTAATTAAGAACATGAATGTGGTATCAGCTTTATTACCAGGAACCAATCATTACTTGATATTTGGAAATCATGTGCATATAATAGATATAGTATTATAAGGATTAAATAACTTACGATTGATTTACATGCCGTTAAAGAGGCAGATAGGAGTTAATGAGACAGACCAGTCTGATCCGGCGGTAAAGATGATCAACAGTAATTTGGAAAGCAGAGGCAAGGTTGTGATAAAAGGAGAGCCTCCGCTGACGGAGATGTCTTTAACTGCATATAGCGAGATTATTGCCTATTCCAGGTTGCTGCAAAAAGATCCCGAAGCAAAACCGGAGAAGATATCTCAAAAATCCGTAACCAAAATTAAAAAACAGGTCAAAAAAGTATGGAACTCTTTTTCTGACACGGATAAGCAGGATATAGCCACCACCCCGGGCTTATGGATTTGTCTGCGGGCACAGCTAATGCATGGACAGGAAACAGAAAAGGATAAAATCCGGGATAATTTGAAAAAGCTGGAGACCGCCACTCGTAGCATAGAGGTCAATGACAGTACGAAATCAGAGACCAATAGCACTGCCGATTCAAAAACAAAGAAACCGATGAGTTATTCGGCTCACTGGTGTCTGCTGCAAATGAAGCAGCAGACATTCAATACCATGATGTGGAGCCATGGCTTCAATTATCATCCAACCTACGGGAAAATGTGGTAAATAAAATATGATCTGATCATGTATTAATAGCTGGAAGCTTATACAAAAATACATCATTTTACTTATTAGAGGAACCGTCTTTTGCGAGCCGGGAAGAACAGCATAGGAAGGAAAAAAGCATATGAAGGAAAAACTGGAATTATTAATTATCACAGCATCGATTTTTCCGATGAATGAAGAGCAAAAGAAAGAGATCAATAATACCGCCCCGGGAATCTCTATTACCATTGCCGATGCAAAGGAAGTGACCCAGGAGATGATTCAAAATGCAGAGATTATCTTCGGATGGCTGACGAAGGAGCAGCGCAGCTGGGCAAAAAAACTGCGCTGGCTCCATCTGCCCAGCGCAGGTGCCGATGGCTATACTCAGCCGGAGGATTACTGCAATAAAGATATCCGGGTATCCACCTCCAGCGGCGTGTTCGGTCAACCCATTGCAGAGCATGTATTCGCCATGATCCTGGCCCATAACCGTAATCTTCAGGAGTACTCCTACCGCAAATTAGAGAAGAGCTGGTTCCGGAGCTGGGAGGTTAAGGATTTCTATGGCTCCACCATAGGTATCCTGGGCTTGGGAGATATCGGCACCCAGATAGCAAAGCGGGCAAAGGCCTGGGGAGCGAGGGTGCTGGCGGTAAAGCGCAGCCGGACGGCAGCCCCTGAGTATGTGGATAGTCTGTATACCATGGATGAGTTGGATGAGGTACTGGGGCAATCGGATTATGTGGTGCTTGCACTCCCGAGCACTCATAGGACGAGGGGCCTGATAACGGAGCATAGGCTTCGCCAGATGAAACCGGGAGCTTTTCTGGTAAATATCGGACGAGGAGCTCTGATTGACCAGGAGGCGCTGGTGAAGGCTCTCACCGAAGGATGGATCGGAGGAGCCGGGCTGGATGTTACCGAGCCGGAACCACTGCCAGAGAACAGTCCCTTATGGGAGCTTCCCAATGTTATTCTTACCCCGCATACTTCGGGAGGATCTCCAACGAATGATAAGAGAAGGACGAGCATCTTCTGCCGGAACCTGGAATGCTATCTCGAAGGCAGGCCGCTTCAAAATCAGGTGGATTTTAATGAGGAGTATTAGTTTGCGGTAAATATTGCAATAATTATGTTAAATTATACCTATTCCTCAGTTTATTGTATTGCAAATGAAGCGTGGCATGATATAATGAAAGCATAGTATGCTGCAGGTTCGCCTGTGCATGCGAATTCCTATAAATTAATCTGGATCGATTTCCTTTCGCCAACCGCTTTAATCTATTGGAACGGAGCTACTGTAGTGTTTATTTCATTTATAATGATCAAGGAGGAATTAGGTATGGCAGACAGGGTAATCGTATGTAAGGATTGCAAGGCAGACTTTATATTCACGGAGAGTGAACAGGAATTCTATAAAGAGAAAGGCTTTGAAAATGATCCGGTAAGATGTCCGAATTGCAGAAGGGCAAGAAAGGCTCAGAAGGATGGAGGCGCTGGCGGCAGAGACCACCGCGGCGGCAACAGAGGCTACGGAAAAAGATAATTGCTTGTAGATATAAGGATGCAAATGGGCTGTTGCAAAACGAAGTTATGCAATAGCTCATTTTTTATGCATAAAAACAAAAATGCGGATTCATAGGAATCAATAATTCAGCTTATGGTGTAATTTTTTTTAGCAAAAATGTTTGAGGTTGCTATTGATATTTATCGAATGCTATTATTCTAAGTGAGGATAGATAAATTATTAAATACATGAGAGGAAAAGAATAATGATTATGATAAAAATTTAATTCTTGAAACACAAAGACTCATCAGACCGTTGATCGAAGGTGATGGAGGTTGTCTGTCTATTGGAGGATAATATGAAAAGGAGACAACTTTTTTTGAGTGCGGCCATTCGCAGCTCCATTTTTCGCCTTGTGCTTGCACAGGGAATCTCCCTGGTGGGGAGCAGGTGTACGGCGTTTGCGCTGGGCATCTGGTTATTTCAACAAACCGGCAAGACAACAGAGATTTTGCTCATTCCATTTTTTCAAGAAGTGACGGTGCTGTTGCTCAATCCCTTTGTGGGAATGGTAGTGGATAAGTTCTCCCGCAAAAAGCTGATGATACTGGCAGATACGGTACAGGCAATCGGTTCCGTTTTTCTTGCGGTGTGCATTTCACATGGCATGTTTACTACCACAATACTGTATGCGGTGGTGATTGTGCAGGGCCTGTTTGCCTCGCTGCAAGGGCTGGCTGCCGAAGCTACGGTTGCGCCCCTAACACATGAGGGCAACCGGCATAGGGTCAATGCGGTGAAGGAGATGCTGTTCCCGTTGGCCGGCATCGCAGCGCCTGCCATTGCGGGATTGCTTTTCTTCCGGTGGGGGCTTGTGAGTGTTATCGCCTTTGATATGGTATCTTTCTGCGTTTCCATGGCTATATTGGGCCTTACGAGCATCCCACGCGCGGGGCAGGAGCTGCCCGATGCGGAGCAGCCGGCACAAGGAAATATGGAGGGATTTCGCTACCTCAAGCGCCACTCCTACCTTTTGTTTTTCGCTGTATTTTTTGGGCTGCTCAACTTTTTGTGGAACGGCCCATTGGAGCTGATTACGCCCTATCTTATTGCCTCCGGCGTGGGTCCGTCCATGCTCTCGCTCGGCATGAGCCTGATGAGTATTGGCGTGCTGATGGGGGCGGCGTTTCTGGCTGTTAAGAACACCGGGTACAGAAGTACCGCTCTGTTCATCTTATCCGTTGCATGGAATGGGGCTTGGACGTTTATCTTTGGGGTGGCCAGGGAACCAATTCTTATGATTGTGGCGTTGTTTTTACTGATGATCCCGCTGCCGATTGCTGGTGCACTGTTTAATACAGAGTTGCAGAACCGCGTTCCGCAACGGGTGCAGGGCAGGGTATTTTCAATTGTTTACCAGATTTCGGGCGGCACGGCACCGTTATCCTTCCTGCTAATCGGCCCGCTCACGGATCGAGTGCTTACGCCGATGATGCGCGAGGGCTCCGCCGGACTCCTGCGCCGTATCTTCGGTGCAGGCCCGCAGGCGGGAATGGGTGTCATGCTGGCCCTGTCCGGCCTGCTGCTGGTGGTCATGGCACTGTTGTTCAGCATTCAACAAAAGGGTGGCAAAAACAAACAAAACTAGATTGTAGGCGCAGCCTTTACACGGCGGAATATAATACAAGTGCAACAGAATATCTCTACCAAGGATAGAAGTACTCCATCTTCAAAATACCCGAAAACGCTGAACACGTCTTCGGGTATTTTGAAATTTAAGATTCTCCCAAAGCCCTAAGTATTGTCATAGGCAGGAGGGAGTGGTAAAATGTGGTTAAACTGGATTATATGTATAAAACAGGGAAGCCCTGTTTATAATGAAATGGATGAAATAGGAAGGATGTTTTCCTGAGGGGTGGACAGAGACAATGAGGATTGGGAAAGCAATTATGCTGCTGATTGCCGGAGCAGGTCTGGGTATGGCAGCAATAACAAGGGGACCCGGTATTCCCGGACAGGAATTCCAAGCTCTGGGGAAGGCGTTGAAGGATAATGAGATAATCGTTGATTATGCCATGGAAGATACCAGAGCCTTTCTTCTGGTCAGCACAGAGAATGAAGCAAGCTGGGGTGAACTGTTTCTGGTGCTGGAGCGGAAGAAGGATAAGGAATGGGTGCGGGTGTATGAGAACGATTTCACCGGTCTTAAGCCCTGGAAGCTTGAGCTTGGGGATGTGGACGGTGATGGAATTACCGATATTCTCACTGCAGTAAGGAAGACCACCTATTATGATCAGCAAGAGAAGAACAGGCTGTTTATCTTTAATTATCAGGAAGCCGGTCTGGTCAAAAAATGGACCGGTTCAGATATCGCAGGAAACTGGATGGATTTTGAGGTCGGGGAACTGGTGGATACCAAGGGTGAGGAAATTGTATTCCTCTCCCGGGAGGGTATGGGCAAAGATAAGCTCTTTGTCTATGCCTGGTATGATTTTGGATTTCTAATGCTGGCTCAGAGCGGGGAGTATGAAGAGCTTCTTTCGGCGGAGCTGTGCGGTAAGAACCGCCTGTGTCTGACCCATTCTAAAGGGAAGGATTTTCTTATGCTGAAGGAAAATAAGATAGTGAAGGCGGAATAATATAATCAAATCAGAACAACAAGGATTGGAGGAAGGAAGATGAAAAGGATAGGTGTACTGCTTTTGTGCCTTTGCCTGATTCTGACCGGATGTCAGGGCAGCAAGGCAAAGAATCAAGCCGATGATACTCTTACAAACAATACAAAGGTCGAGGCGAAGGATACAAAGGAGGAACTCCAGGCTACGGATATCCCGGATCCCGATGGGGAAGGGGCTGCATCGGCAGTGCTGAAGCTGGACTCAAACTGGACATCGGTGGATACGGTTAAGCCCCGGAGGGCGGCGTATACAAAACCGGAATATGAGGCGAAGGTTCCCTCCTATCAGATCGCCGGGGATCTGTCCAATATTGAGAATATAGGCCAGTTTTCCGGTTTCACCAAGGAACAGATAAAGCTTCTTGTGAATCATGGCTTTGTAGTGCTTCCGACGCAGAGTACGAAGATGCATTATACTTACGATACAAATGAATACAACGGGGTTCCCAATTTTATTACTGCGGATACTGTGCTCCATCTGTATCATCAGTTTTATGACAAATCCCTGATTCATATAGAATCAGCCTTTCTCTATAAGGACCTGGAGCTTATGACGGAGCAAATGCTGGAGAAATCCATCCGGCTATGGAACCAGCTGCAGGAGGAAGAGTTAAAGGAGCTGCAGAGGAGCAATGTGGTATATTTCCTTGTGGCGAGAATGCTTCTGCTTCAGACTCCGGAGCTGCCGGTTGAGGTAGACCAGGAGTTGGCCGGTCTTGCCCGTCAGGAATACGAACTATGCACGAAGGCCGAAGGCATCAGCAAATCCCCGCTGCTTATGCATGATGTGGACTATACCCAGTTTACTGTAAGAGGGCATTATACCAGGACACAGGAGCTGGCCAGGTTCTTCCGTACGATGATGTGGTTTGGCACCTTCCCGTATGCGCTGTACCAGGAGGGAGAATACCAATATGATAATGTACTGCGGTCTCTGCTCATTACCTATACTACCTTTGCAGAATCGGAACAGGTATGTGACGCCGAGCTTTGGTCGAATATTTTTCTTCCTACCGCTTCGTACGTGGGGTTATCCGATGATATCGATGTGTTCACCCTGAACCGGCTGCGCCGGGAGGTATTCGGGGAGGAGGAAAACCCGGAAAGTTTCAATGATAAAGCTTACGCTGCAAAATTGGAGAAAGCGGTCAAAGCATTGCCGGAACCCCGGATACAGGGAAAAACTGTGTCTGTCAAGCTGCAGACAGAAAAGCAGTTCCGGTTTATGGGACAGAGGTATGTTCTTGACAGCGATATTTTGCAGGATTTGGTGGAGCCCATCCTTCGTCCTCTGCCAAGCGGCCTGGATGTCATGGGGGTGTTAGGCAGTAATCTGGCAGAACAGCTTCAATTTGAGGTATATAAGCCCCAGGA
>JAEZFH010000012.1 GCA_023437885.1 Bacillota bacterium
ATTAAGGGAGGGATCCATATCTTTCCCAGAGTATTTACCTTAAGGAATTATCAGGAAGTATTTAAAAATCCCATATTAATTACCGCAGCCATCAATTCCACGCTTCGTACCATTGTGGGAACGGCTCTCGGGGTTTTGAGCACCATGATGGTTGCCTATGTTCTGAGCAGGCAGGAATTCGCCGCCCGAAGAGTGCTCTCTTCCATGTTTGCGGTTACCATGTATATCAGCGGCGGAATGATACCGGAATTTCTGCTGATCAAGCAGCTGGGACTGCTGAATTCCTTTACCGTATATATTATTCCCGGACTCATCGGCGTGTATTATATTTATATTGTCCGTTCCTTTATTGACGGACTGCCGTATGCCCTTCAGGAAGCAGCCCGCATCGACGGGGCCAACGATCTGATGATTTTCTTCCGGGTTATCCTTCCCCTGTGCAAGCCGGTGATAGCCACCATAGGGCTTTATTATGCGGTAAATCATTGGAATTCCTGGTTTGATACCTATCTTTATAACAGCGGGACAGAGTCTCTGACCACGTTACAGTATGAATTGATGAAGGTGTTGAACAATTCAAATACAGCATCCTCGGGACAGATACTTAAAGCGAAACAACTGCTTAAGAAGGCGCATACCGTATCGCCTCAGTCCATACGAATGGCAATCACAATCGTTGCAACCGTACCTATTTTAGTTGTATACCCCTTCGTACAGAAATATTTTGTACAGGGAATGACTCTGGGTGCGGTGAAGGATTGATTGTAATAAAGAAAAAATATAATGAATGGAGGGGAATTATGTTACGTTCTATGAAAAAAATTGTAACGGCAGGCCTTTGCTTTGTTATGGTCATTACACTGCTGGGCGGCTGCAAACAATCTGCCGAGAAGGAAACCGGCGTACAGAAAGCGGAAAGCAGCACCGGGAAAAGCGATGGCGCAGAAAAGACACCGATTACCTTTACCTATTGGAGTGCGGACACAACCGCGGGACAGATGGATGACGGCAACAAAAGTCCGGTTTCCAAAAAGATTGCGGAGCTGAGCGGAGTAACCGTGGATAAGGAATTTGCGGTAGGTGATCCCAGAGAAATGCTGGCAATTATGGCGGCCAGCGGGGAATATCCGGATTTTATCTATGCGTTGGAATATTCCAATATTATTGTGGATGCCGGAGGCTTTATTCAGCTGGATGAATTAATCGAAGAATACGGTCCCAATATCAAGAAGCTGTATGGTGACGATCTGGCACATCTGAAATACAGCGAGACTGATCCGCATATCTATTTTCTAGGACTGCCGAATGTGGGAAGAGTTCGTTATGAGCCGGAAGCCGGCTTCGAGCTCCAGCATGCCGTCTTAAAGGAACTGGGATATCCCAAGATGGAGACCTTACAGGAGTTTGAGAATGCAATCAAGGCATATAAGGATAAATACCCCCAGATTGACGGAAAACCTACGATTGGCTTATCCTTGCTGGCAGATGACTGGAGAATAAAGATAACTGTGACCAATCCTGCCGTATTCGCAACCGGAGGGCCCGATGACGGTGAGTGGTACTATGACAGCGAGACCGGGAAAGCGATGCTGCACCTGACCCGTCCGGAGGAAAAGGAATATTTCCGGTGGCTGAACCATATGAACGAGATCGGACTGCTGGACCCGGAAAGCTTTGTGCAGAAATATGATCAGTATCAGGCGAAGATTGCAGAGGGCCGAGTATTGGCTCTGGCAGATTCTAACTGGGAATATGTTGACGCCGAAACTGCCTTGGTATCCGCAGGAAAGGCGGAACGGGGCTATGCAATGCTGCCGCTGGTGCTGGATTCTTCCTATAAGTATGCGGATTTCAGAAAAACCGGGTATTCCGGAGGCTATGGAATAGGCATTACCAGCAGCTGTAAGGACCCGGTTGCAGCGATTAAATTCCTTGACTGGATGTGCAGCGACGAAGCGCAGATTTTGGCCCGCTGGGGAATTGAAGGAGAGCATTACGATATCGTTGACGGGGAGCGCTTCTTCAATGAGGAGACCTTCCAATCCTGGAAGAATGACGTGGACTTTGCCACAAAAACAGGAATCGGTATTTACAGCTGGCCCTGGCCCGGTTATGGTGACGGTGCGGTAGATGCCAACGGAAAGAATTATGGACCGATCTATAAGCAAAACATCATCGATACTTACTCCGACGCTGCAAAGGAGACCCTGGCAGCTTACGGGGCTGAGATATGGAAGGATCTCTATCCGGGGGAGTCGGAATTTGAAGAGAGCCAGTATGGAACTCTGTGGGAGATCAATATACCGACGGATACGGACGCTGCCATCATCATGCAGAAATATGATGAAATCACTGCCAAACGAATTCCGGCAGCCGTTCTGGCAAAGCCGGAGGAGTTTGATGCCCTGTGGGACCAATATCTTGCAGAGCTGGAGAGCGCCGGAATAGATCAGCTGGAGAAGGAGTTCAATGAATTGATCCAGGGAAGGCTCAGACTGTGGAATGAAGCAGGGAATAAATAAGATAAGCATCGACTTCACGGACCCAACGCAGGGACTGTGTAAAAGCAAGAACCAGGGAGGAGCAAGCCGGTGATGAAGAGATGGAGAGAGAGGAAGAATGTCGTTGGGCATGATACGGAGGTATCTGCAGGTAAGCATTTGGACAGCAAGAGCACATCAATGCTGCGAAGTCACAGATGCCATGGGTGCTTGCGGGCATGGCCTGGCGGGGAAGGTGTTCTACTTAGTGTAATTCTGGTGCTGTTTGTATTCTTGTCAGGCTGCAGCCAGCCGGGCAGGGAAACAAATGCCGGACCGGCGTCAAAACTGCCGGAGGCAGAAGTGACACCGGTTGAGCAGGAACCGGAGCCGGAGGCGAAAGAGTCGGAAGACGGAGCCGGGGTGCAGGATGCGGCAGACAATGAGGGGATAAGGGAAGACGCTCCTCAAAGAGGCTTTCCCCAGCATACTGTTTATGCAAAGGGAATTATTA
>JAEZFH010000034.1 GCA_023437885.1 Bacillota bacterium
GGCGTACTCGTCGAAACAGGAATGGAAGTTGGAGCCGGAGTGGGGGTTTTACTTTCCTCACCCGCAGGATCATCAGGGTCCAGGTCTCCGGGAGAATCCGGATTTTCAGGAGTTCCGGTTATTTCGCCGTCATCCGTATCCTCCCCCGAAGGCTGCTTCGGAGGCTGGGTAGCTTCATTATCTTTTGGTGTATCTGTAATATTACCGGCGCCGTTTTGGGAGTCCTCTCCCTTGCCGGGTTTCTCCGGTTTATGGTTCTCTCCCTTGCCGGGCTTCTCCGTGGGAGTTTCCTCCGTACCTTCAATGATATTGCCATTCTCATCGACAATGATCTCCTCCTCTTCGACGGGAATCTCGGTAACGGCGGGGGGAGTATAGTTGATGAATTTTGCATAAACCGCTTCAAAATCAAAGTCAGGACTGGGAGTATAGTGATAATATTCTTCCAGGGTTAATTGATTTGTGTACAGATAGGTCGCAAGAGCGGTACCGACATAGCGGATATGCCATGGCTCATAAGCATAACCGGTAATTCCTTCGTCACCGTTGGGATACCGGACGATATATCCGTAATCGTGGGCATGATCCGCCAGCCAGAGGCCCTCCGGGGAGGAAGCAAAACCGGTGGATAGCCGAAAGCCCTGGGATTCGGCCGATACATCGATGGCAAGCCCGGTTTGATGCTCACTGGTACCGGGAACGGCGCTGTAACGCAGGGTATATTTTTTTCCTTTTTTCACAATATTACTGGTAAAGATGCTGGTTTGACGCTGGTAGGAACGGTAAGCGGAGATGCCGTAGAGTATAATGCCATCCTGTTTGGCGGCATCGAATAACTTTTCCAAGGCTTCGGCAGCCTCTGGACGCATCAGGGTACGTTCATCATAGGTGATCAGATTAAAGACAACCTTCGGTGTTACCAGATGGTCAGGCTTGTAATCCTTCGGTAAGGCATATTCTTTATTAACAAAGACGGTAAGGCTGGAAGGCTCCAGATCCATCTCAGTAGCCGGAACAAAAGGTTCTTCCGCCGTGTCTGCGGTATCGGGGGTGGAGGATTCTTCGGAAGCCTTGCTGCCCACCGGAGACGGAGGGATGTATGTATAATCGCTGTCACCGTTCGGATCGTATGTACCGGGGAATTCATTTGAGGCCCTTGCCGTTCCGGTACCATCTAAGGTAGCGCCTCCGGCATGGGATATCTTAACAAATACAACTCCGCTAAGAATTGTAAAAGAGATGATCGATGATATAATAATAACAATTTTTCTGTTTCTTCTTCTTTTTCTCAAATCGTTAACTCCTTTCGTAAATATAACGAGGAGGGTTGACCTTCTGTCCTTATCTTCGCTTTTCATGTTATCACAGAGCGGGAACCGGGAAAGGCTTCTCGGTCTGACTGCACCCGCAGTAAGCGTAAGCAGGCATGTGCTTCGGCTTCGTGGGCAAAACAGCTTCTGACGTATTTCTAAGATACCCTTGCACCGTGCGGCATGTCCGCAAGCGTCCATGATATATGGCACTGCGTGCCAGGATGCGCACTCACTTCGTTCGGCGCATGATATAATGTCTGTCGACATTATATCATACCAAGTAAAAAAAAGCAGTAAATAATCTTCCGTAATTAGTGTAATATATGGAAAAATTTTATTTGGTATACTCCGTCAGGCTGTCAAGAAGCTCGGTTTTCATTCGGTATAGCTTAAGGGAAAGATCTACATACACAATATGGGGATTAATCAAGCGTCTGGCTTCATCCCAGAGGGAATCCTGCTCCTTCAGACAATAATCACGGATTTCCATGACGGAGGGTGAGGTATAGACGCATTTACCGGATAAGAATATGGGGACCAAAAGCTCTCTTAAGGTGTAGGTATTGGGTTCAAGATAGGTCTTCTTCCAGGTTGCAATTGGGTCAAACAGCAGCATTTTTTCATCGGGGCGGAATACTTCGCCCTCCAGGGCGATCAGATCCGCCTTCACCTTGCCGCTTTCCTTTTCATAGATACGGAGGATTTTCTTATTGCCGGGATTCGTGATCTTCCACTGGTTTTCAGACAATTTTATCTTAGGGAGGAAATGCCCGTCTTTTTGGATGGCAGCCAGTTTATAAACTCCGCCGAAGGAAGGACAGTCTCTGGATGTAATCAGTTTGGTGCCTACGCCCCAGGAATCAATCTTTGCACCCTGGGTTTTCAAGGAATCAATCAGGTACTCGTCCAGATCACTGGACGCAGTAATCTTAGCCTCCGGAAAACCGGCGGCATCAAGCATCTTTCTGGACTTCTTGGATAGATAGGCCAAGTCTCCGCTGTCAAGACGGATACCGTACTTTTCCGGCATTGTGCCGGCGGTCCGCAGTTCATCAAAAACCCGGATTGCATTGGGAACACCGCTTCGAAGGGTGTCATAGGTATCCACCAGCAGGGTTGTATTCTGGGGATAGAGCTCGGCATATTTGCGGAAAGCGGACAGCTCATCATCAAAACTCATAATCCAGCTATGGGCATGGGTGCCCAGGGCGGGGAGATCATACAGCTTTGCCGACAGTACGTTACTGGTTCCGATGCAGCCGCCGATTACGGCAGCTCTTGCGCCAAGAGTTCCGGCGTCCGGGCCCTGGGCTCTGCGTAGTCCGAATTCCATGACAGGCTGGTCGCCTGCAGCATAGACCACGCGGGACGCCTTGGTAGCAATCAGACTCTGATGATTGATAATATTAAGCAGGGCAGTCTCAATCATCTGCGCTTCCATAATCGGAGCGATTACCTTAACCAGCGGTTCCATCGGAAATACAACGGTTCCCTCCGGAATAGCATAGATATCTCCGGTAAAATGAAAGTCCCTCAGATAAGAAAGAAAATCCTCCTGGAATATCTTTAAGGATCTTAAGTACTCGATATCATCCTCCGTAAAGCTCAAGTCTTTTATATATTCAATCACCTGCTCCAGGCCGGCACAGATGGCATATCCGCTTCCGCTTGGGTTTTCGCGGTAAAACACATCGAAAATTACCGTCTCATTATTCTTATTATGATAATAACCCTGCATCATTGTCAGCTCATAAAAATCTGTTAATAAAGTTAAATTCTGTTTACCCATAATTTCCTCCATTTCGCTGCCCGGGCAGCCACGGCATAACCGATATATCATAAAAAAACATATACCAGATTCAAAGAGAAGTCAAGCGAACAATTATTACAAAACGTTTAAGTTTTCGAAGTATAATCACGACAAGGGAAGCTCAACACAAAATATGGATCCCCCGCCGGCACTGTCTTTGACCTGAATTTTACCGCCCATCAGCTCCACCAGTTCTTTTGCGACACTCAAGCCCAGACCGAAATGTGAGGCATCCCTGCGGGAGTGGTCGGCACGGTAAAAACGGTCGAATACGAACGGCTTCTGTTCTCCGGTGATACCGATGCCATGGTCTTCCACTTCCAGAATGAAGGTTTTTTTCTTCTTATAAGGCCGAAGGATTACCGTACTCTCTTCCGGTGAATAGAAGACGGCATTGTCAATAAGAATGCCAAGCACCTGAGTAAGGCGGTCCTTATCGGCAACCAGCTGAGGCAGGGGCTCTTCCGGGAGGGCCAGAGACAGTTGATGGCGGCTCTTTTTGCAGACAGAAGCAAAGGTATCAAAAAGATCGATTAGATAGGACTCGGAATCGAACTGGCTTTGCTGCAATATCCAGCTCTTGGAATCGGAGGAAGCAAGAATAAGCATATCACCGATCAGGCGGGACATGCGGTTACACTCGGTAACAATTTTGGGAACAAACCGATGCGGATCAGAGCCCTCAATTAATAAAGCGGTGGCACTTGTTTGGATGACAGCCAGAGGAGAGCGCAGGTCATGGGAGGCTGCAGCAACAAATTCATTCTGTTTCTTCCGGCTTTCTTCTACCGGTCTGAGCGCCTTGTTTACGAACAGGAAGCTAACGAGCAGCAGCAGGAGGCATCCCAGAATATCAATCACGGTGAACAAAAGAAGCTGCCGGTGGATCAGGGTATGCAGATCAGGGATAAACTGGATTAGAGTGAGGCTGACAAAGCTGTTCCGGGCAGGGATAATGCTGACGCAGGCGAGGGCGGCATCCTTGTGCTCCCCCTGCAGGGAGAAGACGGTGCTCCTTCTTTTATCAAAGGAGACGGAGAGTGCCGAGGTGTCGATTCCCTCGGACCGTGCCAGAGCTTTTACCTTGGCAATCATATCCGTTCTGTTGGTAGAAGGGCGCCAGGAGCCTTTAAAGAAGAAAGGGGAAGCATTTTCCTCGAGATGAATAATCAGCTGGCTGGAGGCTTCCATTTCGGATAGCCAGGTATGGGTGACAGTATCCTCCGTCTGGAGCTTATACTCTATGGTATCGCGAAGATTTGCGAATTGTTTGAGCGTGTTTTCTCTAAGCTGGGTTATATTTATATAGCAGGCTCCGAATACAACAACACTCAGAATCGAACAGGTAATCACTGTATCAAACAGGATCAGACGCTTTCTCAATTTCTGCAGCATGGATAACACCTCCTAGCCCTCAAGCCGGTAGCCCACCCGGTGGACCGTTTTAATTTGGACATTGCTTCCTACATAGGAGAGCCTTCTGCGCAGGAAATGAATATAATTATCGAGATTTCCGTCTTCGACAAAATGGTCCAGGCCCCAGATATGTGAAAGTATCCTTTCTCTTGGAAGGACTTGGTTTGGGTTTTTCATAAAAAACTCCAGCAGCTCTGTTTCACGTTTGGACAGACTGCAGGAGCTTTGGCCGGAGTTAAGCCTCTGTTCCTGTACATCAAAGCTCAGATCAGAAAAAGTAATCAGGCCGATGGGTACGATTTTTGGTGGCCTTCTGGATAAGGCACGGATTCTTGCCAGCAGCTCTTCCATTGCAAAGGGCTTTACGAGATAATCATCCGCACCGGAATCCAGTCCGTCGATACGGTCTCCCAGACCGTCCATTGCGGTAACCATAATAACCGGAACGGGAAGCTGTGTTTGCCGGATCTTTTTCAATATGGTCAGTCCGTCGATGATTGGCAGCATGCGGTCCAAAATAATCACATCGTAGCTGGGATTTAAGGCATAATAGAGGGCATCCTCTCCGGTTTGACAGATATCTGTACGGTAGCCTTCATTCTGAAGGTGAAAGCACATTGCTTCACACAAAGCCTCATTATCTTCTATAATCAGTATTCTCATAAGTATTCTCCTCCGGTACATGTGGAATGCACAGCCTTGGTACGGCAGGTATTGCAGCGATACCGACAGTATAGCATATACGGGTGTTAAAAATCCTTAAAGAAATCTTTATTCTTTCCAGTTTTTTTAGAGAAGTAGATGTTAGATTGTATACGAATGGTAGGCATATATGTGCAAAAGAGCCTATGCCGCGAAGAAGAGAAGGGGTAGGGTTATTCGATATTAAAATTATATTCTGCTGATGCAGCGGAGAATGGAGGTTGACAGGAAGATGAAGAGAAAGAAAAGAACATTAATATTATTAATCATGGTGCTGGTATTTGCTGCTATATCCGGCTGTGGCAATATGACAGAGAAGAAGGAGAAGAGTAAAGAGGTTGCCATGGGACGCTATGTGGAGGAAACAGTTGCGATGCCGGATAGGGTTACCTCCGGGGAGGAGATCGCATATTTGATTACAAAAAACCCGGAGCATAAGCTTGAAGCTTATGGAGTGTCCCTGGCAGACAACCGGATACAGCAATATGTCCTGCAGCCGGACCGGACCTGGGAAATATCCTCTCCGGAATGGCTGCAGCTTCAGGGCATCAGTGTCCTTTCCGTAGCCTATGCCCCGGAGGGTACCAGATACGCCGCAGCTGCGGAGCACGTTAATGACAAGATAAAAGTACATATCTTCAAGAGTGCGGACGGGATAAGCCGGGAGGAAGTAATGATCGAAGAGTTTCAGGAAGAGGTGGACTATTCGGCGATGCCGATGGGGCTGGAAGTGATGCCGGACGGAAGGCTGCTGATCAGCTATCATGACCGGATTGTTCTGTATGACGAAGGGAAAACAGATGTGATATTTGCTTCCGGGGCATATGAATATGCGCTTTCAGCAACGGGTGAGCAATTGATGTTTGTCGGTGAGAATTCAGACAGTATAATAATCGCGGATACCGAAACCGGTAAGGTATTGAGGGAAATTTCCGGCCAGACAGATTTGAATTCCTGTGCATTTACTTCAGATCAGGAGGGAAACTGGTACCGGCTGAATCATCAGGGAATCAGCCGCCTGATCAAGGACGGAAGCATCTGGGAGAATCTTGTGGACGGAGGACTGGCATCCATGAGCATGCCTTCTTATAATATGGATGCAATTATAGCAGGAGAACAGGGTGAGTTCTATGCTATGTATCAATATGGGGAAGGGGTTAGAGATATTAAGCATTATACCTATGATGAAACGATGCCTTCTGCTCCGGAGGAAACCTTAACAGTTATTTCACTCGAGGAGGATGCAACCGTAAGACAGGCCATTATAGGCTTTCAGCAAAAGAACAGCAATGTAAGGATTGATTACCGTTCTACCAACAGCGAAGGCAGCACGATTCCAGTCGAGGATCAGATTAAGGCAATCAATACTGAGCTTTTGGCCGGGAATGGAGCCGATCTCTATATTCTTGACGGACTGCCGGCCGATTCTTTTATTGAAAAGGGCGCCCTGGCCGATATCAGCGACCTGATTGTGCCCATGGAAGAGAGCGGTCAACTGCTGAAGGCGGTGATCGACGGTTATAAAAAAGATGGTGCGATCTATATGGCACCGCTCCGATTTGCCCTTCCGATTGCCTTCGGAGCAAAGGAAGCGGTGGACAGTACCTTCTCCATACAGGCTCTGGCTGAATATGCAGGAACGAAAGCGAAGATACCGTTGTTCGGAGAAGATATGAGAACCTATGAGCAGCTTACTAAAAAATTATTTCGGATGTATTCCGACAGCTTTATCAAAAAAGACGGCAGTTTGGACAGAGATGAACTTGTACGGTTTTTGGATGCACTTCAGGCAATCTGCAGGCAGACCAAAGCCTTTCCTGGGGAAGCCTTCAATTATGAAGCCGATGAAGAGGATGCCATTCTGGAGGCGTTGCTTGTATATGAAGGGGCATCGGAGCTTGGATTTGTGGATCTGTATGCGGAAACGGATATTTACGCACCGATGTCAGCATTAGAACAGACTGGGGGAGAGTATTGCGTCATTCAGTCCAAATTTACACCGGTCGGCATGATAGGTGTAAATAAAGCCGGAGTTAGGAAGGAGCTTGTTTCTGCGTTTATTCGTGAGTTGTATTCCGATGAGATTCAAAAAACCGATGTCATGCAAGGCTTTCCGGTCAACATAAAGGCATTGGAGCAGTTTGGTATGGAGGAGAATGATTACTATATTTCAGGTCCCAGCAATTTTGAAGCAATACAGCCCGCAAAAGAAAGGAGACGGGAGCTGATTGCGATGGCGAAGACCGTGCAAATACCGGTGGAACAGGATAATATTTTGCTGAATATGGTATGGGAGGAAGCGAGGCTTTATTTAAAGGGCCAGACCGATAGTGCGTCTGCGGCAGACAAGATTATAAGCAAAGCCTCCACCTATCTGGCGGAGTAATACCTTCTGAAACACGTCATGTATCTTTCGTCCTGTGTGAGAGGGTATTATACCCACCACCCAGACACCGTATGAACTGTAACGAAAACACCTCTGCTCATAGCATCTATGGCAGAAAACTATTGACATTTCCGATGATTTATACTATTATAATCAAAAATTGATAAATACGTTGACGGAGAGAGTAAGCATATTGTGAACGTTTCAGCGAGCCGGGGACAGTGAAAGCCCGGTATCAGTAGCGCATGACTGAAAATCACTCCCTAGTTGCAAGATCCAAAGGCTGGTTCATTCACGGCTGAGTAGGTTGCGCCGGTATCTACCGTTATATAGATAATGTATGAATGCTTTTATAGCAGAGTGCATGAAACAGGTGGTATAATGACGGCATATTGCTCTCATCCTATTTCGGATGAGAGCATTTTTTGTTTTATAATAACTATATTAAATCCTATACGATAGGAACCCAAAAACGTAAGCTTTACATCATTCGCATTGGAAGGCGAGGTAAGCCTGCATTCGATCATTGTAAATATAAAATTAATATGAGGAGGAATTGATATGTACGATAAGGTGTCTACGGATTTAAACTTTGTCGACCGCGAGAAAAAGGTATTAAAGTTCTGGCAGGATAACCAGATTTTTGAAGCCAGTATAGAGGAGCGCAAGGAAGGTGAGACCTATACCTTCTATGACGGACCTCCGACCGCCAACGGAAAGCCGCATATCGGCCATGTGCTGACCAGAGTTATCAAGGACATGATTCCCAGATACCGGACCATGAAGGGGTACAAAGTGCTTCGTAAAGCGGGCTGGGATACGCATGGACTTCCGGTTGAGCTGGAGGTTGAGAAGAAGCTGGGGATCGACGGCAAGGAACAGATTGAGGAGTATGGTTTGGAGCCTTTCCTGCAGGAGTGTAAGCAAAGCGTATGGAAATACAAGGGTATGTGGGAGGATTTCTCCGGAACTGTTGGCTTCTGGGCCGACATGAATGATCCCTATGTAACCTATCATAATAATTATATCGAGTCAGAATGGTGGTCCTTAAAGCAGATCTGGGATAAAGGACTCCTATATAAGGGCTTTAAGATTGTTCCCTACTGCCCCAGATGCGGAACCCCACTCTCCAGCCATGAGGTTGCCCAGGGCTATAAGGATGTGAAGGAGAAGTCCGTGATCGCCAAGTTCCGTGTTAAAGGGACCAGGGACGAATATATTCTGGCATGGACAACAACGCCCTGGACACTGCCCTCCAACGTGGCATTGTGCGTAAATCCTGGCGAGACTTATGTAAAAGTAAAGGTAAGTGTGGATGCAAAGGGGAATGTGCTTAAGAAGGACGGGGGCTGCTCCTGCGGACATGACCATGGCCATGAACATGAGCCTGCCCTGGCAGCAGCAACAGAGCATTATATCCTGGCGGAGGCATTGCTCCCTATTCTGGAAGGCGATTACGAGGTGGAAGAGACCTATGTGGGCAAGGGTCTGGAGTATAAGGAGTATGAGCCGTTATTTGATTATGCGACCCTGGATAAGAAGGGGCACTATGTAACCTGTGATAATTATGTAACCCTGTCCGACGGTACCGGCGTGGTTCATATCGCTCCGGCCTTCGGTGAGGATGACTCCCGTGTGGGCAGGACCTATGATCTTCCCTTTGTTCAGCTGATTGATGGCAAGGGAGAGTTTAAACCGGAAGCAACCGATTTTGCGGGAATGTTCTGCAAGAAGGCGGATGAGCCGATCATGAAGATGCTGGCGGAGAAAGGCTTGCTTTTCAAGGTGCTGAAGTTCGAACACAGCTATCCTTTCTGCTGGCGCTGTGATACTCCCCTGATCTATTACGCAAGAGAATCCTGGTTCATCAAGATGACTGCGGTCAGGGATGAATTGATCGCTAATAATAATACCATCAACTGGATGCCGGAGAGCATCGGTCAGGGACGCTTCGGAGACTGGCTGAAGAATGTACAGGATTGGGGCCTGTCCCGCGACCGCTATTGGGGAACTCCGCTCCCGATCTGGGAGTGTGAGGACGGACATCGTCATTGCATCGGAAGCATTGAGGAATTGAAATCCATGTCCGATAACTGCCCGGAGGAGATTGAGCTTCACAGACCCTTCATTGATGCGGTTACCATCCGCTGTCCGGAATGCGGCAAACAGATGACCCGTGTGAAGCCGGTAATCGACTGCTGGTATGATTCCGGTTCCATGCCCTTTGCCCAGTGGCATTATCCCTTTGAGAACAAAGAGGTATTTGACGATAATTTCCCGGCAGACTTTATCAGTGAGGCCGTGGATCAGACCAGAGGCTGGTTCTATTCCCTCCTGGCGATCTCCACGCTCATATTCAAGAAGGCACCCTTTAAGAATGTAATCGTATTAGGTCATGTGCAGGATGAGAATGGGCAGAAGATGTCCAAATCCAAGGGCAATGCAGTGGATCCCTTTGATGCCCTGGAGCAGCACGGAGCCGATGCGATCCGTTGGTATTTCTATATCAACTCCGCGTTGTGGCTGCCGAACCGCTTCCATCACGGCGCCGTAACGGAAGGTCAGAGAAAGTTCATGGGTACCCTGTGGAATACCTATGCATTCTTTGTGCTTTACGCAAATATTGATCAATTTGATGCTACGAAATATGAACTTGAATATGATAAGCTGGTGGTAATGGACCGTTGGCTGCTGTCAAAGCTGAATACCCTGGTAAAGTCTGTGGATGAACACCTGGAGAACTATCGGATCACGGAAGCGGCAAGACTTCTGGCGGACTTTATCGATGAGCTTTCCAACTGGTATGTAAGAAGAAGCAGGGAACGCTTCTGGACAAAAGGGATGCCCCAGGATAAGGTGAATGCCTATATGACCTTATATACAGCCCTGGTAACGGTATCCAAGCTGGCAGCGCCCTTCATTCCTTTTATGACAGAGGACATCTATCAGAATCTGGTGGTTAATATCGATAAAACAGCACCGAAGAGCATCCATTTGTGTGATTATCCCGTATATCAGGAAAACTGGATCGATGCGGAGCTGGAAGCCAATATGGAAGAAGTGCTGGAGGTCGTAGTACTTGGCCGTGCCTGCCGTAATGCGGCAAATATTAAGAACCGCCAGCCCATCGGCAAGATGTATGTGAAGGCGGAAGAGGAGCTGTCCGATTTCTACACGGCGATCATTGCGGAGGAGTTGAATGTAAAGGAAGTTATATTCACAGAGGATGTCCGCAGTTTCACCTCCTATAATTTCAAGCCCCAGCTTAAAACCCTGGGACCGAAATTCGGCAAGCAGATCGGGGCAATCCGCACGCTGCTGTCAGAGCTGAACGGGAATGAGGCAATGGATGAAATCAATGCAACGGGCCAGCTTAAGATAACGCTGGAAGGTGTAGAAGCGGTACTGGAGAAGGATGATTTGCTGATCGAGGCCGCCCAGACCGAGGGCTTCGTCTCTGATTCCGACCACGGCATTACGGTTATTCTGGATACCAACCTGACAGAAAGCTTGATCGAGGAAGGCTTTGTTAACGAAATTATCAGTAAGATCCAGACGATGCGTAAGGAAGCGGACTTTGAGGTAATGGATCATATCCGTGTATCTCAGAGCGGCAATGAAAGAATTAAGGATATTATCCTGCGTAATGCCGATGAGATCAAAACACAGGTCCTTGCGGATGAGCTGCTATTTGACCTTACGCAGGGCTATGTCAAGAACTGGAATTTAAACGGAGAAGAAGTTGCCCTTGGAGTGGAGAAGCTCTAAGTTTTGGGTACCAGGAAGATATCTGCTTACACTTTTAGTTGCTTTGAAGCGGTGTTATAAATACGAAAAAGTATTGCAAATGCTTGCTTTTCAGGAAGAAACAGCCCCCGAATGCAGAAAGGCCCGGTGTGTAATACGCCGGACCTCCTCATCCGGGGGCTTCTTACTTATAGCTCTGTGTCAATCATTATATAGAGACCGGATTATTTTATGGACGTCCAAAGCAGGAGGCATCCTCCTAATTATGAACAGAAATAAAAAATCTTCATAAATAATTCACGATTCGGTAATAGAATGAACACATTTTGATTCTATAATACATTTATAGCATTAATCAAAAGAAGTCACGACTGCAAAGCGGTTACTGGCTTCGACTAACAACAAGTTAATTTACATAGATTGAATTTTTTTCATAAATTTTCCCCTCCCCTTTTTAAGAGCCAGCCTAACCCGCTGGCTTCTCCTCTTTTAGGGGGCGAAGGAAAAGAAAAAAGCTTCTCCCTTCCGCAGGACCGGTGTAAAATGGACACCGGATGCGGCATTACCGCTTTACATTCGCAGGATGTTATACTATAATAAAATCAGAAGTAGATATTATTTTTAGAATTTACTGTTATGATAAGGAAGCCTTTACACATTTCGGTAAGACGGAATTATTGATAGAAAGGATGGGATTCTATGAAATTAATCTATGTAATCGTCCGTAACGTTGACAGCAGTTATGTAACAGAGGCATTGAACAAATCAGGCTATTATGTAACGAAACTGGCATCTACAGGAGGATTCCTTCGGGAGGGCAATACAACTCTGATGATCGGAACAGAAGAGGAGAAGGTAGACCAGGTCATTGAAATCGTGAAGAAGGAATGCGGTCCAAGGCAGCAGATTATCTCCAATCCGGTAGGAGCGGTAGAATATGCATCGATGAATGTCGTTGTCAATGTCGGAGGGGCCACCATATTCGTAATGGATGTGGACCGGTACGAGAAAATATAATCAAAGCGGAACAATACTTGCTATGGCAAGCCTCCGGAGCAGCTCCGGAGGCTTTTTTCTATGCACCGAAATGGGTGAAATATTTGTGAAATTATGTTTTTTGCTTTCTTTTTCGTTAAAAATATGATATAACGAAATATAGTACTGTAAAAAAATATTTCGGATGAGGGAAATTACTTACCGATGTGCAAAGAGGAAAGGATTAATATAATGAAGAAGAAATTATTGTTTTTAGTTTTAAGCTTAAGCATCATGGTGCTGGCATGGGGATGCGGCAAGAAGAGCCCGGCGGAAGAACTGGACCCGACAAAGGATGGCAATGAGGCTACAACCGATACGGATGGAGATACAACCGGTGAAAATACGAATAATACAGATAATACAGACAATACAGATGCTACGGCTGTAGAGGCACCGGTAAAAGAAGCATATGAAGTAAGTGATTACATTACTCTTGGTGACTATAAAGGTCTTACTGTAACTTACACCAAGCTGGAGGTAAAGGATGCGGATGTGGACGCTCAAATCCAGAAGGATCTGGAAGGAGCTGCAACCGAGGAGGAAGTAACAGACCGCGCGGTTCAAGCAGGCGATATTGTTAATATCGACTATGAGGGCTTAAAGGATGGAGTCGCATTTGAGGGCGGCACGGCACAGGGTTATGATCTGGAAATCGGCTCCGGCAATTTTATTGAGGGCTTCGAGGATAAATTGATCGGTGCAAAGAAGGGTGACGAGCTGGCGCTTAACCTTACCTTCCCGGAGAATTATACCAGCGCAGAATTGGCTGGACAAGCCGTAGTTTTCAATGTAAAGGTAAATGCCATTAAGGTTTCCGTAGTGCCTGAATTGACCGAGGATTATGTAAAGAATAATACGGATCACGATACCATTGATGCATATAAAGAGGCTACCCGCAAGGAACTTGAAGAAGCGAATGAAGAAACCATGAGAAATGAGAAGATCAACAGCCTGCTGGAAAAGATTATTGAGAATTCCAAGATTTCTTCCTATCCTCAGACTTTGATTGATTATTATGCCTATGAGATGGAGAGCTATTATTCACAGTATGCCGCAATGTTTGGTTATAAGCTGGTGGATTTCCTTGCTGCCAACGGTATGACAGAGGAGAGCTTTGCAACGGAGAAAAACTCCTATGCAGAGGACAGAGCAGCGCAGGAATTAGTACTCAATTCCATCATCAAAAGCGAGAATATGGCGCTTACAGAGGATGAATACAAGAGTGGGGTTGCAGACTTTATAGAGCAGTACGGTTATGAGTCCGAAGAAGAATTCTTCCAGAATGCAACCGAAGAGCAGATCAGAGAAAGTTTAACCTGGGAGAAAGCAGTTAATTTCATCCTGGAGAAGTCTGTAGAAGCATAATTAAGAAAGTAGAATAGAATGATTAGAGATTATTTACCGATCAGTATCAATGATATGAAGCAAAGAGGATGGGATCAGTGCGACTTTGTCTTTGTGACAGGGGATGCCTATGTGGACCACCCATCCTTTGGTCCTGCCATTATCAGCAGAGTTCTGGAGAGTCACGGTTATCTTGTTGGCATCGTTTCTCAGCCGGATTGGAAGGACAGCGAGAGCATCGCGGTACTTGGGCAGCCAAGATTGGGATTTTTGGTAAGCGGCGGTAATATGGATTCCATGGTTAATCATTATTCCGTTGCCAAGAGAAGAAGGCAGACAGATGCCTACTCTCCGGGCGGAGAGATGGGCAGAAGGCCGGACCATGCAACGATTGTATATTGTAATCTGATTCGAAAGAAATATAAGAATATACCGATTATCATCGGTGGAATAGAAGCAAGTTTAAGAAGACTCGCCCATTACGATTACTGGAGTGATAAGGTAAAGCGGTCAATCCTGTTGGATTCTCAGGCTGATATCATCTCTTATGGAATGGGCGAGCATTCCATTGTTGAGATAGCAGATGCGTTGAACAGCGGGATAGAGGTAAAGGATATTACCTTCATCAATGGCACCGTCTTCAAGGCAAAAAGTCTGGAATCAGTTTATGATGCAGTAATGCTGCCCAGCTTCACGGCTATTCTTGAGAACAAAAGAGAATTTGCGAAAAGCTTTCAGATTCAATATTCCAATACCGATCCTTATTCCGGAAAACGGCTGGTCGAGCCCTACAAAGACAATGAATATATAGTACAGAATCCCCCGGCAAAGCCTCTGACCCAAACGGAAATGGACCGGGTATACTCTCTCCCTTATATGAGGGATTACCATCCTTCCTATCAGGCCGCCGGCGGAATTCCTGCAATAGAAGAAGTTAAATTCAGCCTGGTAAGCAACCGAGGGTGTTTTGGAGGCTGCAATTATTGTGCTTTAACCTTCCACCAGGGAAGAATCCTTCAGACAAGAAGTCATGAGTCCATTCTGTCTGAGGCAAATCAATTGGTTTGGGAGCCGGATTTCAAAGGGTACATTCATGATGTCGGAGGGCCGACGGCGAATTTCAGGCATACTGCCTGTGAGAAGCAGCAGACGAAAGGTGCTTGTATCCATAAGCAGTGTCTGTTCCCCGAGCCGTGTAAAAGCTTGAAGGTGGATCACAGCGATTATCTGAAGCTGCTGCGTAAGCTAAGAAATCTGCCGAATGTTAAGAAGGTATTCATTCGCTCAGGTATCCGGTTTGATTATCTTATGGCAGAAAAGGATGACCAATTCCTGGAGGAGCTCTGTGAGCATCATGTCAGCGGCCAGCTGAAGGTAGCACCGGAGCATATCAGCGACAGCGTCCTGTCTCTGATGGGAAAACCGGAGAATGCCGTATATGAGAAGTTTCAGGAGAGATATAAGAGAACGAATCAGCGGTTGGGCAAAAACCAATTCATCGTACCATATCTGATCTCCTCACATCCGGGCTCAACGCTGAAGGAGGCAGTTGAACTGGCGGAGTATCTCAGAGATCTGGGGTATATGCCGGAGCAGGTACAGGATTTTTATCCCACACCTTCAACGATCTCAACCTGTATGTATTATACCGGTCTGGATCCCCGAACTTTGCAGGAGGTATATGTACCGAAATCTCCCCATGAGAAGGCAATGCAGCGTGCCCTGATCCAATACCGCAACCCGAAGAATTATGAGCTTGTGGTGGAGGCCCTAAAAAAGGCGGACCGTTTAGATTTAATCGGCTTTGATAAGAAGTGCCTGGTTCGCCCCAGACAGTTTTCCAAGGAAAAACAATGGGTGGAAAGGGAGAAGCAGGGGCAGAATAAAGCGAGCAAAAGCAAGGGGATGCAGGATAAGAAATGGAAGGAAAAGTCTAAAACAACGGTTCAGGAACGGCCTGATAACTTCCATAAGAAAAAATCGGAGGCTGTGACCTTGCAAAAGAGCAGCGCTCATGGTAAAAGAGAAAAAGCTAATTCCTCAGGCTCTTCCCGGAAAAGCAGCAATGCCGGAGGCAGGAAGGAAGCTTCTGCTGGCAGGTTCCATAAGCAGGCCCGCAGGTAATATAGCAGATGATGCCACAGGCTGAACTTTAACGAGCAAATAGCAAATAGGGCCTGATAGAAAGGAAAGTTCTTGACATCGGGCGTCTCCAATGATATACTACGCAAAGTATCTGTTTCATAATTAATTGACTTAAAGATGAATCAGCTCTTGGTCCAAAGGACTAAGAGCTGTTTTTACGGGTGCCTGAGATAGACAGGACATCATAATAAACAGTGCGGTGAATCGTAACAAAGCAGTGACCGGAAGTGTGATACATAGGCCGGAATATCACTGGGAATGATATGAGATAAGAGATAGAAAGAAAGGAAATATTGAATGGAAACAACTAAATTTGAAATGTTGGACTTAAACCCCAATATTCTTCGTGCCATTGAGGAGATGGGATTTGAAGAGATGTCCCCCATACAGGCGAAGGCAATTCCGGTTATTTTGGAAGGAAAAGACGTAGTAGGCCAGGCACAGACAGGAACCGGTAAGACAGCTGCTTTTGGAATTCCTCTGCTGCAGAAGGTCAATCCCAAGGAGAGACATCTCCAGGCCGTTGTACTATGCCCTACCAGAGAATTGGCAATCCAGGTAGCTGAGGAGATACGGAAGCTTGCAGGCTTTATGCACGGGATTAAGATTCTTCCGGTATATGGCGGACAGGAAATCTCAAAGCAGATTCGTTCGTTGAAATCCGGAGTACAGATTATCATCGGTACTCCCGGGCGGGTAATGGATCATATGAGGAGAAAGACGGTTAAATTTGACTATGTCAATACGGTAATTCTTGACGAGGCAGACGAAATGCTGAATATGGGCTTCCGGGAGGACATTGAGACAATACTCAGCCAGGTTCCGGAGGAAAGACAGACGGTACTGTTCTCCGCTACCATGCCCGGACCGATTATGGACATTGCCCGGACATACCAGAAGCATGCCCAGACAATCCGCGTTGTTAAGAAGGAACTGACCGTTCCGAAAATAGAACAATATTATTATGAGGTGACGCAGAGGAATAAGGAGGATGTATTGTCCCGCCTCCTGGATATGTATAATCCGAAGCTTTCCCTGGTATTTTGTAATACCAAGAAGCAGGTGGACGAGCTTACAACAGCCCTTCAGGGAAGGGGATACTTTGCAGAAGGACTTCACGGTGATCTGAAGCAGCAGCAGAGAGACCGCGTGATGCACAGCTTCCGTAACGGCAGAACGGAAATTCTTGTGGCAACGGATGTAGCAGCCAGAGGAATTGACGTAGATGATGTAGAGGCAGTATTTAATTATGATGTTCCCCAGGATGACGAATATTATGTTCACCGTATCGGCCGTACCGGGCGGGCAGGCCGGGAAGGCAGAGCCTTCACACTGATCGTGGGAAGGGAAATCTACAAACTGAAGGATATCATGAGATACTGCAACACGAAGGTGAGAGTCCAGCCGATTCCGTCTCTGAATGATGTTACGGCAGTAAAGGCGGATAAGATTCTCGATAAGATAAAATATATTATACAGAATGATGATTTAGTCAAATATATCGATTTGGTCGAAGAGAGATTGAATGAAGAGGACTTCACTGCCCTGGACGTTGCGGCGGCCTTCCTTAAGATGAGCATGGGCGACGATCTATGCAAGGCAGAAGAGGAAAAGAGCATGGAGGATTTTGGTGATACAGGTGCGGAAGTCGGAATGGTGAGACTGTTCATCAATCTTGGCAAGAAGCAGAATGTTAAGCCGGGGGATATCCTTGGAGCAATTGCCGGTGAGACCGGTATGCCGGGAAAACTCATCGGTTCCATTGATATGTATGATAAATATACCTTTGTTGAGGTGCCCAGAGAGTACGCATCTGATGTAATTCAAGTAATGAAATCGGCAAAAATCAAGGGAAAGAGCATCAATATTGAGCCTGCGAACCGTAAATAGTATTTCTTGCCTTGACGAACCGCTCTAAAAAGCTTATAATAATAATTACTATTATTGATAGGAGTGTATTTATTATGGCAATAAATAAGTACAGCAGACAACGGGAAGCCATCAAAGAATACCTGGCACACACCAAAGAGCATCCAACCGCTGATACCGTATATATGCATATAAGGATAACACATCCTAATATCAGCTTGGGAACCGTTTACCGTAATCTGAATTTACTTGCAGAGCAGGGCGAAATTATCAAGATAAACTGTCAGGATGGTAGTGACCGCTTTGACGGCAATCCAAAACCGCATTACCATTTTCTGTGTAAAGGATGTGGCAAGGTGATGGATATCGAAATGGAGTCCATTGATCATATTATTAAAATTGCAGGAGCAGGTTTCGGAGGCAAGATAGAAGGCCATGTAACTTATTTTCATGGTTTATGTCCGGAATGTAACAAATGATGAAGAAAGGGAGGCGGTGAGCCTCCTTTTTATGTGCAGGAAAGTTCTCCGATTAACTGAAAAATAATTTATAAAAGAGTGTTGACAAATGATTGATCAAGTAGTATTATAATTATAACAGTAACAATTACTATTATTGTTATACAGCTAGTGTTTACATTAAATTTAAACAGTAAAAGGAGATTTTAGTTATGAAGAAGTTTGTTTGCCAGGTATGTGGCTACGTTCATGAAGGAGACAGTGCACCGGAGGCTTGTCCTATCTGTAAGGCATCCAAGGAGAAGTTTACAGAGAAGTCCTCTGATATGTTTTGGGCTGATGAACACGTGGTAGGTGTTGCTCAGGGTGTCAGTGAAGACATTATCAAGGATTTAAGAGCTAATTACATGGGTGAATGCACTGAAGTTGGAATGTACCTTGCGATGGCAAGAGTAGCACATAGGGAAGGTTATCCGGAGATCGGAATGTACTATGAGAAGGCAGCCTGGGAAGAGGCAGAGCATGCTGCGAAGTTTGCAGAGCTTCTTGGAGAGGTTGTAACGGATAGTACTCAGAAGAATCTTCAGCTGAGAGTTGACGCAGAGAACGGTGCATGTATGGGTAAGAAGGATCTTGCAGTTCGCGCGAAGGCAGCAAACTTGGATGCAATTCATGATACAGTTCATGAGATGGCAAAAGATGAAGCAAGACATGGTAAGGCATTCCAGGGTCTGCTTCAAAGATATTTCAAATAAGTTAAGAAGGTCTCATTCCCGAATCTGCTTCAAAGGTTTATTACATAGCAGTAATTCAAGCAGATGGCGGATACGAGAATATCACATAGACGGATGATCCGGTTGGGGATAAAACCCTCATTTAGAATTGCTTTCATCTTACAGTATATATAACCCCTCATTATATATACTTCCCCTTATATATTGTTCCCAGAGTAAAGATACGTCCTGCTCCCACAGGGCGTATCTTTTTTATACATATGAGGAAATTAGATTATCCGATATTTGATGGAAAAGGCTTGAGAATACCAGAATTTTATGAAATAATGAGAGAAAAGTTTGCTGTAGTTGGATTTATCAGATGGAAGCATCCATGAAAGAAATTATACGAAGGGAGAGAAGTATATGAGGCCAATCATAGCAATACCGATGGGAGATCCGGCGGGAATCGGGCCGGAGATTGCAGTAAAGGCATTAGCCAGCGAGGAAGTGAGGAAGACGGCTGATTGCATCGTAATCGGGGATAAGAAGATGATTGAGGATGCAATACGATTTACAGGTGTGAAGTTAGATATTAATGTAGTCCAATCTCCCCGCGAAGGGAATTATTCTGAGGGGTTACTAAACCTCATCGATCTGGATAATGTTGATCCGTCTGAGTTTAAGATCGGACAGGTCAATGGAATGTGCGGAAGAGCAGCCTATGAATATATTGCCAAGAGTATTGGGTTGGCCAATAGCAAAGAGGTGGCGGCAGTAGCAACTACACCCATTAATAAGGAATCATTAAAAGCAGGTAATGTCGATTTTATAGGACATACGGAGATCTTCGGGTCATTGACCGGGACGAAGGACCCGTTGACCATGTTCGAGGTAAGAGGGATGCGGGTATTCTTTCTGACGAGGCATGTATCTCTGAAAAGAGCCTGTGAATTGGTTACCAAGGATAGGATTAAGGACTATGTGAAGCGGTGCAAGGAGGTACTGGAGAAATTGGGGGTAACCGGGGGGACTATGGCGATTGCCGGCTTAAATCCCCATAGCGGTGAGCATGGGTTGTTTGGAGACGAAGAGGTAAAGCATGTTTTTCCAGCAGTTGAGGAACTGCGGGAGGAGGGCTATGATGTGGCAGGGCCTATCGGTGCAGATTCTGTATTCTATCTGGCTCTGAAGGGGAAATATAACAGCGTTCTTTCACTGTATCATGATCAGGGACACATCGCTACGAAGACCCTGGATTTTGAGAGAACAATCGCGATAACCGGAGGGATGCCGATTCTTCGCACCTCAGTGGATCACGGTACAGCAATGGACATCGCAGGAAAAGGGATTGCAAGTGAGGTCAGTATGATAGAGGCGATCCTTCTGGGTGCCAAATATTGTATTAATTTTATGAATTAGCGGTCTGGTATGTCGAAAAGAAATAAATCCGTTCCCAGGTCAGCAATACGATTGCTTTGTGATATCGTTCATACACCTGGAAAGGGAAAATCCCGGATTGCCATAGAGAGTTTATATCTGAATGGCATGTCCGGGATTTTCCCTTGCAGTAAATATTATATCTGAAAGAATTGTATCTGACTGCTAAGGCTTTCCGCAATCTCTTTGTTGGTATCGGCCTGTTCCAGAACCTCATTGGTTTTATGAAAGATAGAGGTAGACTTCTCGGCTATTTCAGAAGAGCCTCTGGAGCCTTCGTCGGTAGCAATTGTTACCTCCTCCACCGCCTTGCGTATATAGGTGATGGATTCACTCAATTGGGAAGCTGAGTTTTTGATCTCAGTTACCATGTTCCCAATGGTCTCGGCATCCTCGTTATACTGCTCGCTGGTCTGTACCGATACCGCATAATCCTGAATGACTTTTGTATCGACAAAATCCAGTAGAAGCTTGGCATCTGCTATAATATCCTCCACCACGCGGGAGATATCGTTGGAGATTTCTTCAATTTGAGATACTGCTTTCTTCGAATTGAGAGCGAGGGTACGGATTTCATCCGCCACCACAGCAAAGCCTTTTCCGGCCTCTCCGGCACGGGCTGACTCAATGGAAGCATTCAGGGCCAGAAGATTTGTTTGGGCGGTAATGTCCAGGATGGTTTTTGACAGAGTCTTGATCTGGTGAATGGCGGCGGCTTTTTCCATGGAGCCTCGCAGCTTATGATTTGCATTATCGTATAGTTCATTTGCTGTTCGCTGGGATGAGGCGGCGGATTGTTTTAAGGCATCCGCTCTGTTCTTGATCTCAAAGGCGAGAGTTTGACCATTGGCAGCCTTATCCGTAACCCGCAGAATTTCTTCTTCAATGGATAAGGAGGTAGCATTCATTTCCTGGGTTGAAGCGGCGGTTTCTTCCATACCTGCGGAAAGCTGTTGGGTGGTTGCTGAAATATCCTCTACATCACGATATACAATATGAGCGCCTTCAGCCAAAACAGCGGAGGAGGCCTCAATCTGATGTACCTCTTCTTTAATTGTGGATATAATGGCTCTTACTCTTTCCTGCATATGATCAAAGGAGCGCATGATATCACCGATCTCATCCCTTCGAGCCAGACTGCCGTCCTGGAGCTGGATTTTAAAATCTCCGTTCTCAAGTCTTCCCAGATAACTCTTTAAGATCAGATAGCCTTTTGACAGATAGGATCCGAGAAAATATGAGACAATGGATCCAAGGACTGCAAAAATGCCAAGGGAGATGGAAACCGAGAGCATGGCAGCGTTGGTTTTTTGCTTGATTATATCGGAGTAGATGCCGACGAACCACATTCCTACAATATTGCCCCCCTGATCCCTGAGAGGGATATAGTAGGTGTCAGCATTGGTACCGGCGACGACGGCAGTTCCCTGATAACTTTCGCCCTTCTTCAGAACCTGCTCAATCACGGCTGCTGAGGCCTGGGTGCCAATCTGCCTTTCGTTTTGTTCATTTCTGACGGTGGTGGATATTCTGGTATCTCCTGCAAAGATAGTTGTCAGAATATTAGTCTGTTGAGTGATGCCATCAATAATATCATAATTCCCATTGAGCAGAGTGCCGCCCTTATACAGCTTATCCTCGTCCAATCTCCAATCACCGGGATAATGGGAATCCAGAAGAGAATAGCCCAGAGTTGAATAATTAACCAGTTCCGCTGAGATTTCATCAGCGATTAATGAATTGATCTTTCCTTTTATCATAAAAGCAGTAGAAATAATAATGATTACTAAAATTGAATTAAATGCTAATATTATTTTTCCTTTGATTCTCATGATTTGCCCTTTCTTATGCTGTATCAAATTTTTGGTATAAATTAATACTTAATGACAATAATAGTAAACATTACTAATGTTGAAATAATATAAATAATAATATAAATTTGAAAAAACGTCAATTGTTTTATTTTACGTGTAATGAAAGCCCCTGGCAAACAGGCGTCTGCCAGGGGCTGGTTTTGATTTATTTAATTCGGGTAATATGTACGCAGTGTACATAGGTGTTTTGGATTTTCTTGGCCTCGACACCTTCCACATGAATGATCGGTTGTGTTTCGGAAGGAGTTACATAGATCTTGAATATAATGCCATCCTGATTTACCCTCATGTTGCGTATTTGCTTATAGACATAGTCACGCCTTGGAATGCCGATGTAATTAAAGATAATATCATAGGTATCCGGATGTGAGAAACAAAGCAGGATATCATCCTCACCATACATGCCGATAATCTCCCGGGCCTCTTCAAAGGTCATGTTGGTACATTTGAATTCGCCTTCATTAAATAAGGCATTCATATTACTATTATCAAGCAGCAATAATGGATTCTCAAGCTTTCTTACAGCCATAGGTTCGCTCCTTCCTGAGGTCACTTGCCAAAAGGGCAAGATATGTAATCGTTTCCTTAATTTTCTTTGCTAATTTAAGTATATGATTGTAGTAGATATTTGTCAATCAGTGATACGCTAAAATAGGGCATCCTTTATGCCGGTCGGGTGATATAGGAGAGGAGAAGGAGAGGAGTATGAAGGGGTAATGAAAGGAGCATGAATGGATATGAAAAGAAAATATGTAAAAAGAAAATATATAAAAAGATGAATGACAGATTCTAAAGGCACTCCGGAACGATCCCGCATCGTGTTCTTTCAAATCTATCATTCATCTTTTATTTCTGAAATCCGTAGTTATAAATTACAGATCGTATTATTGTTAATTAAGCCTTATTAATCGTTCTCTTTACATAAGTTGTATGGAGAATATCATGGGCCTTATGGCTGCCCGGTTTACCGAGATAATCGTTGTAGAGGGTTTTGATTGCCTCATTTTCATGGGACTTTCTAACCTCCATCTTGGCATCCAGATCATACAGTGCCTTTGCACGGAGCGCTCTGATATCGGTGAAGTTTCTTACGATACCGGGCTGCTGAGGCTGTCCGCCGCCGTTTACACAACCGCCGGGACATCCCATGATCTCAATGAAGTGATAATTAGCTTTGCCGGATCTGACATCATCCAGAAGCTTTCTGGCATTGGCAAGACCGGAGGCAACTGCTACGTTGACATCCAGGCCCGCTGCATGGTAGGTTGCTTCCTTGATACCCATGGTTCCGCGAACTTCCTTGAAATCAGGGCTGGAAAGCTCTTCGCCGGTGATGGTCTCTACTGCTGTTCTGAGGGCTGCTTCCATAACACCGCCGGTTGCTCCGAAGATTACCGCAGCACCGGTGGATCTGCCCAGAGGATCATCGAATTTCTCGTCCGGAAGGGACAGGAAGTTGATACCTACGCGCTCGATCATTCTGGCAAGCTCACGGGTGGTGATGGAAATATCCACATCCGGAACACCTGCAGCACTCTGGTCCTCTCTGCCGATCTCGAATTTCTTCGCGGTACAGGGCATTACGCTGACCATGAAAATCTTCTTGGGATCAATATTATTCTTCTCCGCATAATAGGTCTTGGTGATTGCACCAAACATCTGCTGAGGGGATTTGCAGCTTGATACATTGTCAAGCATATCCGGATAGTAATGCTCGCAGAATTTAACCCAGCCGGGAGAACAGGAAGTAATTAAAGGCAATTTGCCGCCGTTCTTAATTCTCTCAATCAGTTCGTTGGCTTCTTCCATAATCGTAAGGTCGGCTGCGAAGTCGGTATCAAATACCTTGTCAAAGCCTAAGCGGCGAAGGGCTGCCACCATTTTGCCCTCCACATTCGTTCCGATGGGAAGGCCGAAAGCCTCGCCAAGAGCGGCACGAACAGAAGGAGCGGACTGAACGATAACGTATTTGTCAGGATCGGCAAGAGCCGCAAACACCTCGTCAGTATAATCCTTCTCCAATAGTGCGCCGGTAGGACATACAGCGATACATTGACCACAGGATACACAGCTGGTATCACCCAAGCCCATATCAAAGGCACAGGAGATATTAGTATCGAAGCCGCGCTCGTTGGCGCCGATAACACCGATACCCTGAACGGTGTCGCAGACTGCGGAACAGCGTCTGCAGAGAATACATTTATTGTTGTCGCGAACCATATGGGCTGAGGTATCATCCAGTGCATAATGGGTGCGTTCTCCGTCATACAGGTATTCATCCTTTACATTCAGGTCATTGCAAAGCTTTTGAAGCTCGCAGTTGCCGCTGCGTACGCAGGAAAGACATTTTCTGTCATGATCGGACAAGATAAGCTCCAGAGTCTTCTTGCGGGAAGCAAGAACCTTGGGTGAATTCGTAGTAATTTCCATACCCTCTGAAATCGGGTACATACAGGATGCAACAAGGCTTCTGGCGCCCTTGACTTCTACGACACAGATGCGGCAAGCACCGATTTCATTGATATCCTTTAAGAAACAAAGGGTGGGGATATCGATGCAGGCAAGCTTTGCCGCTTCCAATATGGTAGCGCCTTTGGGAGCTTGAAGCGGCATGCCATTTATTTTAATATTAACCGTTTCCATTTGATTCCTCCGTTTCTGCGCATGATCTTTGCGCATAATAGTGTAAAGATGTTTACACTTTACCTCCATCTTGGTATGATCGAGAATTATCTTCAGAATAATTCTTATGTCCGGCTGCTGTTATTTCTTAGAGATAGCGCCGAATTTACATTTTTCCATACAAGCACCGCACTTGATACATTTGCTCTGGTCGATCAGGTGTACTTCCTTAACCTTACCTTCAATTGCACCATTAGGACAGATTCTTGCACACAGAGTACAGCCCTTGCACTTGTCGGCATCGATGATGTAAGAAAGCAGAGCCTTACATACGCCGGAAGGACATTTTTTATCAACTACATGGGCAACATACTCGTCTTTGAAATAACGTAAGGTCGATAATACCGGGTTAGGAGCTGTCTGGCCAAGACCGCAGAGGGCATTCTCCTTGATATAGTAGCACAGGTCCTCAAGCTTCGTGAGATCCTCCATGGTTCCCTGTCCCTTTGTAATCTTATCCAGAATCTCATAGAGACGCTTGGTACCGATACGGCACGGAGTACATTTTCCGCAGGATTCATCTACGGTAAACTCCAGGAAGAACTTGGCGATGTCCACCATACAGTTGTCTTCATCCATTACGATAAGACCGCCGGAGCCCATCATAGAGCCAATGCTGATTAAGTTGTCATAGTCAATCGGAATATCAAAATGCTCTGCAGGGATACATCCGCCGGAGGGACCGCCTGTCTGAGCTGCTTTAAATTTCTTGCCGTTAGGAATACCGCCACCGATCTCTTCGATAACTTCACGAAGAGGTGTTCCCATAGGGATTTCTACAAGACCGGTATTGTTAATCTTGCCGCCGAGGGCGAATACCTTGGTGCCCTTGGATTTCTCGGTACCCATGGAAGCAAACCACTCGGGTCCGTGCAGGATGATCTGAGGAATGTTGGCATAGGTTTCTACGTTGTTCAGAATCGTAGGCTTCTGGAACAGACCCTTCTGGGCAGGGAACGGAGGACGGGGACGAGGCTCACCGCGGTTACCTTCAATTGAGGTCATAAGAGCGGTCTCTTCTCCGCATACGAATGCTCCGGCACCCAGTCTAAGTTCGATATCGAAATCAAATCCGCTGTCAAAGATATTCTTGCCTAATAAGCCGTATTCTCTTGCCTGAGTGATCGCAATCTCCAGGCGGTCTACGGCGATGGGGTATTCCGCGCGGACATAGATGTAACCCTGGGATGCGCCGATAGCATAGCCGGCGATTGCCATGGCTTCCAGTACCACATGGGGATCACACTCTAATACGGAACGGTCCATAAATGCACCCGGGTCACCCTCGTCTGCATTACAGCATACATACTTCTGGTCGGCATCATTTCCCTTGGCCAGCTTCCACTTTAAGCCGGTGGGGAAACCGCCGCCGCCGCGGCCTCTGAGCCCGCTGTCCAGGATCGTCTGGATTACCTGATCCGGAGTGTATTCAGTCAGAACTCTGCCAAGAGCCTCATAGCCGCTGGTACCGATATATTCGTCGATATTCTCGGGATTGATTACACCACAGTTGCGGAGTGCGATTCTGTGCTGCTTCTTATAGAAGTCGGTATCATTCAGGGACTTGAGACCGTCTTCAGTTACAATTTCCTTATAGAGGAGACGGGATACAATACGTCCCTTCAATAAATGCTCGGATACGATTTCCGGAACATCCTCTTCCTTCACCATTGCATAGAAGGTTGCTTCCGGATATATAATTACGATGGGTCCTAAGGCGCAAAGTCCGTGACAGCCTGTCTGTACTACGGCAACTTCTTCCTTTAGACCATTCTTCTGAATTTCTGTCTGCAGTGACTCGATAATCTTGACACTTCCCGAGGAAGTACATCCGGTACCACCGCAAACCAATACGTGTGAACGATACATAATGT
>JAEZFH010000111.1 GCA_023437885.1 Bacillota bacterium
GGCATATTCGGATGACAGGCTAACAGGAATTCGGGCTGTATCCCGCCTTCGGGCTTAAACCGCTCCAGAGTAACCGGCTCTCCGCCTGCATAATCAGGCCATCCATACCACATATCCTGCGTAATCAGCTGGAATTCATCAGGTGCATTGGCGATTGGCCTGCTCCCCCTCACATCATAGCCATTATTGGATACAAATAACCGGTTGGAATGATCAAATTCAAGATAGGAAGGGCTGCGCAGCCCCCAGGCTACGAGCTCAAGCTCGGTACCGTCCAGATTCGCTCTCAGAATGCTGCCGGAAGCCTTCACGATTGCCTTTCTCTGTTCATAGGGCAGGTTTGCCTCGCCATATGCAGAAAATGCACCGGTTTGGATCTCCTCACTTACATCTACGAGCATGTTATCTGTCTTGAAATTCTCTCCCTTCAGTATAATATAGCACCCCGGGTTATCATGGCATAGAGGGGAATTGCAGACCCACAGATTATCGTTGCCCACGACCCCTGAATTAGTGGCTGTCCCCTGCCCGAAGTACATCTTTTCGTCCGCACCGAAGGCCACCCTGCTGTTGCTGTGATCTCCCATGCTTGGAAGTCCTCTTACAATATTTTGCCTGCTTCCGTCTTCCTTAAGAACGGTAACCATGCTTTTATGAGAAACATATATGTCACCCTTCCTGTAATTTATCCCGGTGATGGGTGCCCGGAACTGATCGGCAACCAATTCAAAGGCACCATGAACCAGTCGATAAACAGCAGGATTGCCGGTAACATATCCCGAGTCGGCAATCAGCAATTCTCCATGCTCCGTAAACAGAATGCTTGATGGCGAATTCAGACCCTCCGCAAAAACGTCAATCCGGTATCCGCGCTCAATCATAATGGCGTCCGGGTTCAGATACCGAGTCTGATTATTATCATTCTGATATGTATTCGATAAATTGCATCCGTCATTATATCGGCACATTCCTTAACCCCAATCCATTTATTTACTATATTATATTCTGAAACCTCAAAATGTATCGCCGGTTTCTTTGGCATTCGCAGCCCTGTCCAGACAAGCCGCCGCACCCAGGCCTTTGCCCCTGATATGTATTTCCAGAAATATAAAGTTATCTTAAGAATTTATTTGACATCTTTTGTATAACATACTATACTCCATAAATATAATAATATATAAATGCGATGAAAAGAAGAGTAAGAAATAAACGATATTACAGAGAACCCTGTTAGGTGAGAGAGGGTATAAAAGTTATTTCCCAAAATGGTCTTGGAGCAGCGTACCGACTTCATATCCTATGAATAGGCTACGACGGGCGCGCCCGTTACAGTGCCGGGCTATCGACATATCATTTTATGTCCGCAGCCGATAAGGCTTGTATTGTGAGGTACAAGTAAATAGAGGTGGTAACACGAAGCACGGATTTTTGCTCTCGTCCTCGAATATTAATTCGGGGGTGAGAGCTTTTTTAGTACTGTTTTACTGCTACAACGTGTTATTTATCAACTGAAAGAGAGGTATTATTATGAATAAGCAAATTTTAATCGGAGGTGCCTGGCCATATGCAAACGGATCTCTGCACATTGGCCATATTGCCGGATTATTGCCGGGAGATGTTATAGCACGCTATTATAGAGCAAACGGTGATGATGTTTATTATGTATCAGGAAGTGACTGTCATGGTACACCAATTACAATAAGAGCAAAGCAGGAAGGAAAAACTCCGGAAGAAATCAGTGATATTTATCATAGGGAATTTAAAATTGTTTTGATAAACTTGGTTTTAGTTATGATCTATATGGAAGAACTTCTCAAATTGAGCATATTGAGTATGTGCAGAAATTTCACAAGAAACTTTACCAGTCTGATTATGTCTATGAAAAATCGGTACCGCAAGCATATTGTGAACAATGTCATCAGTTTTTGCCGGATAGATTTGTGATCGGAATATGCCCGAACTGTAAGGAAAGAGCAAGAGGTGATCAATGCGATACCTGCGGCACCGTATTAGAACCGGAATTACTGCACGAACAGACATGTTCCATCTGCGGAACCGCTCCGATTTATAGAGAAACAAAGCATTTATATATCGCGATCAGTAAATTAGAATCGGAATTAAAAGCATTCGTCAATTCACAAACCGGATGGCGTAAAAATGCTGTCTCCTTTACTAATAAATACATCGAGGAAGGCTTAAGAGACAGGGCTTTAACCAGAGACCTTAACTGGGGTATCGGGGTTCCGAAATCAGGATATGACGGTAAAAAGATATATATATGGGCTGAAAATGTACTCGGATATCTGTCTATGAGTTCAATTGCAGCAAAGGAACGAAATGTACCCTTTGCTACATTATGGGGTGAAAAGGCAATACATTATTATATACATGCAAAGGATAACATACCCTTTCATACCATTATACTGCCCTCTCTTATCTGGGCTCACAGAGAAGGATATCATCTGCCTGATTATATTATTTCCAATGAATATCTGACATTAGAAGGAAGAAAGATCTCAACAAGCCAGAATTGGGCTATCTGGGTTAAAGATATCATAGAAAGCTATGATCCGGATTCCTTAAGATATTTCCTTATTGCAAATGGGCCAGAAAAACGAGATACCGATTTTTCATGGCACGAATATGTAAACTGCCATAACGGTGAGCTGCTAGGATGTTATGGCAATTTCATAAATCGTACCGTTATGTTCCTTCAGAAATATTTTAATAATGCTATTCCTTGCGGATCAATTGAACACGACATCGATTCAAGGATTAGCAATGCGTACGTCAGCGTAGGTAAAAAAATTGAAGAAGGTAAACTGAAAGACGCTCTTGAAGAAATCTTCGAATTTGTGCGTTTCGGCAATAAATATTTTGATACAGAAGCACCCTGGCTAACTCGAACAACGGATATAGATAAATGTAAAAGCTCCATATTTAATTGCGCCCAACTCATTGTTAACTATGCGATATTATTAGCACCGTTTTTACCGTTTTCATCTGATCGGGTAATAAAATGGTTTGGGGTAAGTACTGATTGGAAGAAACAATATACTCCAACAGGATATGTTATCCCTGAAACAAATATTTTATTTGAAAGACTGGATAAAAACATCGTTGAAGATGAAACTAATAAATTGCATGATAAGGCTAAATAACTGATAATAAATCGACAGATACTTTAAATAATCTCCACTTCTTATTGGCATAATAATTAAATAAGTTTATCTTGTTAAATAAATATGCCAGTAAGGAGTGTCAATATGAATACAACCGAACATGTGACAAATAAAGGTCAAGGAACATCACGTATCCCAAATAAATTAATTGATGAAAAATCGCTCTATCTTTTACAACACGCTTACAATCCGGTCAAATGGTATCCATGGGGAGAAGAAGCTTTTACAAAAGCAAAGGAAGAAAACAAACCCATCTTTCTCAGCATCGGTTATTCCACCTGCCACTGGTGCCATGTCATGGCTCATGAATCCTTTGAAGATGAGGAGGTCGCTGCTTTTTTGAATGAATCCTTCGTATGCATCAAGGTGGATAAGGAGGAGCGCCCGGACATCGACACGGTCTATATGATGATCTGCCAGGCTACCACGGGACATGGCGGCTGGCCGCTGACCATCCTGATGACACCCTACCAGAAGCCCTTCTATGCCGCAACCTACCTTCCAAAGCATACCCAGTATGGAATACTGGGCCTGATGGAACTGCTGGACCAAATTGCCGTCAAATGGTCGAGGAATCCAACTTCCATGCTGCGGACCGGCGACCAGATCGCCGAGATCATGAAGCGGGAATTCGAAGCTTCCTCGGATAGTGCCCAGGTGACCAGAGAGACCGTTGACCTTGCCGTCACCCAATTCAGCCAGAACTTTGATCATGACTACGGCGGTTTCGGCAACGAGCCCAAGTTCCCCACTCCCCACAATCTGCTGTTTCTGCTTCGCTACGCGCAGTTGGAAGCAGATGAAACAGCGCTCTTTATGGTGGAAAATACTCTGATGCACATGTACCGCGGAGGTATCTTTGATCATGTCGGGTACGGCTTCTCCCGCTACTCCACCGACGCCAGATGGCTGGTGCCGCATTTTGAGAAAATGCTCTATGATAATGCCTTGCTGGCAATGACCTATACGGAGACCTATCAATACACCAAAAACCCGGTTTACCGGACGGTTGCCGAACAGATCCTGGAATATATACGCCGGGAGATGACGGACCCGGAAGGCGGTTTTTACAGCGCCCAGGATGCAGACAGCGAAGGTGTGGAGGGGAAATACTATGTATTTACTCCGGAAGAGGCATGCGATGTTCTTGGCAAGGAAGACGGCTCTTTCTTCTGTGAATATTTTAATATTACAAAGGAAGGGAATTTTGAAGGTGCTTCTATTCCTAACCTGATCAAATCCCGGGAGCTCAAATCCGATAACGAACGGGTTCTGAGGGTCTGCAATCAAATGTACTCCTACCGCCGTAACCGCAGTAAACTGCATACGGATGATAAGATTTTGACCTCCTGGAATTCATTGATGATCAGCGCATATGCGACCGCAGCAAAAGTGTTCCAGCGAAAGGATTATGCGGAGACAGCTGCGCAGGCGGCAGAATTCATCAGAACCAGGCTGACCGATGAATCCGGGAGGCTTTACGTCCGGTTCCGGGAAGGAAACACCGCTCATTACGGCGTGATTGATGATTATGCCTTTTATTGCATGGCATTATGCTCCCTGTATGATGCCACCTTTGAGGTCAAATATATTAAGGAAGCTCTCCGCCTTGCCGGTGACATGCTGGAGCTCTTCTGGGATGACAAATACGGCGGTTTTTTCCTCAATGCTACAGACTCAGAGCAATTAATTTACCGGCCCAAGGAGCTTTATGACGGTGCCCTTCCTTCCGGTAATTCCGTTGCAGCCTGTGTGCTCCTGAGGCTGGCCCATCTGACCGCTGATCCTAAGATGATCGAATATGCTGACAAGCAGCTTCGCTTCCTGGCCGGCCAGGTCAAAGATTATCCTTCCGGCCACAGTTTTGCGCTGATCTCATTTCTTGGGGCTCTCTATCCCTCGAAGGAAATTGTCTGTGTCGCCGATGAGAAGGAGGAAATCTCCGAGCTCAGGGAATATTTGTCCGGGAATTTTGAACCTAACACAGTCGCATTACTGAAAACCCGGGACAATGAAGAGGAGCTTTTAACGATTGCGGAGTATACCCGGGACTATCAGACCATCCATGAGAAAACCACCTATTATATTTGCGAAAATCACAACTGTATGGCACCTTCAAACGAGCTTCCCCATCGGGAATATAAGAATATGCCCGCAAAATAAAGCATAGGCTACGGCATATTCCTGTGTCTTCCCCCGGCAAGCTTAAGCAGCAGCGAATGAACCGATTTTGAGAAAATTCGATGGAAGACTATCCCCGTTTCCCGCATATGCTGCTGTAAGGCAGGTAAAAAACCCCCATAATGTAAGAACCATGTATGCAGGAGTTTGATTTCTCCTTTATACATGGTTCTGATTTATTTATGGTTCTTTACCCTTCCGCTTCCCTAAGCCGTTCTATAATACTTTGCTTTTTCGCCCTGCGGTAAGCAATCTCCGGTACCAGAAGCCCGATCAGAAGAAATACCGGAAGCATAACCATAAAAGGAAGTATCGTGAACTGGTAATCAAAATACGCAACAACATTCCTTAAGGCCCTGACCGCGGACAATGAGAGCAGGGATCCCACGCATATGCTGATAATTGCAGTAAGGGCAATGTAGCAGAGTCCTTCATAAAAGAGCATCCGCTTCATCTGGGCATCCGTCAGGCCTATGCTCTGGAGCATAGCCAGCTCCCGTTTTCTCGTTATGACACCGGTCAGCATGGTATTAACGAAATTCAAGATTCCTATCATACCAACAATAAAGCTCAATGCCCCTCCCACCAGATTAATGGCACCATTCATGCCGGAAAGCTCCTTTCTCAGGGTTTCCTTGGACTCATAATTCGTATTTGGATCAACCCGGGTGCTATAGTTCTCTGCAAAGCTCTGGAAGGCTGCTTCTTTATCATCCTCAATCCAATAAGAGGCATTAAAGCATATCGCATCGGAATCCTTCGCCAGGAACTCCTCTACCGGGACAATTGTCGTTAATGAATTCCAAACATAGCTGCGCCTGGTCAGGCTGCCTGGAATATCTACCACTGCCATAACCTCATATTCCTCGCTGCGGTCATTGATCCAAGCATACTGTTTATAGTTCCCCTCTTCATCATAGAGCATCTCCTGAACAGAAGCGGGGGTGTGATAATTAAGCTTTACTTTATCTCCCGGATGGTAGAAGGTCTCCGTCATATCCGGGTAAACAGCAACCAGGATGTAGCGGCCGCTGCGGAATTTTTCCGGATCAAGCTCCCCTTCCAGGACGGTAAGCTTCTCAAGAAGCTTCTCGTCATAGGCATATCTGACCTCCTCAATCGGATCATTTTCCCCAATGACTCCCTGAATCATCGGAAGATTGGTATACTGCTCCGTTTCATACACCGAGAGCAGTCCCTCCTCATAAAACTCCACAAACCGCCTTCTTCCCTCCTCTGTTAAGGCATGGGTCCCATTGTGTTCTGTCGTATACATCCGGGCGGAACTCTCGATTCCCTCCTGGGCATTTGCCGCTTCATAAAAATCCTCCGGCAGCTTGAGCCCCGCTTCCGAACGATGATTACCCAGAGCCACCGAATTAATCATAAAATCACCGGTGAGCATTGTTTCCAGATACAAATCCATACTGAAGCTTTTACTAAAAGTGATTACCTGAAGCAGCAAAATCATACTTAGGGAGAGTGAGAGAATCGTAAATACCGTTTTCTTGACATCCCTTCTTAGATTGGATAATGCCATCCGCGGCAAACTTGCACCCCTTGTTGATTTCTTCTTCGTCATCCTCACGGAGTTCACCTCGCAGTATTTCGCTGCCTCAACAGG
>JAEZFH010000139.1 GCA_023437885.1 Bacillota bacterium
CTGTAATATCTCCTTCCACCAGATCCCGGAAGCCCAGGCCGCTGTCGATATGCTTTTTTGAAGTTATGATTCGGTTGCCGGAATCCACCAGAAACAGATCATACGGTTCTGCTTCCATCATTTCCGAGATTCTCTTTAAATCCACCAGAATCATCATTACACCGACGGACTCCCTGGTGATGCGGAACGAACGGCAGATCATCAGGTAATCCTTCTGATTGATAGGACCTTCCCTGTAATATGCCCCCAGAGATTGCCCCTTTCTGTTAATCGCTTCCCGATACCACTCCTGTTGTCTGATCTCGGGTGTGATCTTCATAAAGTCCATGTTATTAAGCAGGGATTCATTCTCCACATAGATCCGGATATCAGCAATATCCGAATAAATCAATTCATATTTATCCATGATATTATCTTCATAATAGCTGTTAAAAATATCATAGGCAGAATCAAAGTCCCTCTGGACAATGTCCAGAATCTGAGTATCTGAAATTATTGTATTTTGGATTTTATAAATGAATTCAAGAATTTCCTCCGTCCGGTTCTTCACACGGGTAATCTCCTCGTGCGCCTCCTGAAGCGACTGGCTGTAGGCCATCGTACGCATTCGGACAGTTAAAAAGATACCGATAAATAAGATCGGTAAAAGACTGATTGTCCCAAAGGCAAACAGTATGTTGCGTCCCTTTATTTTCATATCCTACCCCCAAGCTGCTGTATAAGCGGTACCTGATATTCCCTATTCCCGCTATCAGTTTATCATCTGCCCGGGATAATATCAATATGCCTTTCCCAAAAGAAATAAAAAAAGGAGAGGCCAGGAGGTTTCGGAACATGCTTCGAAAAGCACCCTATTCAGACAATGGCAAGTGAAAAGCCGCTTGCTTATGTTAACAACGAACGGCACGCTTGCGGGCCGCCCTTATGTTCCATAAAACAAGAATCCGCTGTATGATGAAAGCACCCCCTTCTTAAACAAAAGTCAAAAGAAGGGATCTGCTTCCGCCATACAGCGGGCAGTTTCTTTATTACTTCATGTGTCCGGCAGACGGACTGCCATGGCTGACCGCCATCCTCACATCGCCTCACAGATAATTGCATGACCGAAGAATTCCGGAAGATGGAAATTGGGAACCGGGCTGATGATCGGGTAGCAGCTTGCATAATGCTCCAGTACGGGGTCCTCAGAGATCTTGTAAAAATTACAGGTAAAGGTATCGCCTACTGCCAACGGTGCTCTCCCATACAAATCGCAGATCAGCTCCATCGGTATTCGAAGAAGCACACTCCACTGTTCCTCTTCCCTTACCGCCTCACAGCAGGCACGCCAGGGAGTACATTCCTTTACCGCCCTTCGGTTTCCGTTGCCGCCATATTCGCTTAACAGCGCCCCGTTGGAATTCATCTCAAAATTCAGGTAACCGGTCTCCGGCTTTCCCGGCGCAAAATCAAAGAACCCTTCCAATGCACTGTCCTTGTAAACCGGATCATCATCCTGGGTGTATCTTCGCAAGGGCTCCCGCTCCAGGGCTGTCATGGATATAACAAGTCCATAGCCGGCTAACAGGCACATCCGTCCATAAGCCTCCGGCCGGTAGCTTTTCGACCATTGAAAATGGCTGATGTGAAATACCGGTGCGTACTTCAATTCCTCTAAACTATTGATAAGCTTAACCTGGTAAATATTGTTCTCCTCCTTCCAGGGTGAAAGATACGGTATATCTTAGGCTGAGGTTACAGCATAGCCGTCCGGGTTGTTTTTCTGCCATCTCCATGCATCCTCACACATCTCCTGCAATCCCATGGCTGCAGTCCAGCCCATCTCCTTCTCTGCCAGAGACGGGTCCGCATAGCAGGCAGCGATGTCTCCCGGGCGCCGGGGCTTGATCTCATAGGGAATTTCCTTCCCGCATACCTGGGAAAAGGTCTTCACCAGCTCCAATACACTATAGCCGGTCCCGGTTCCGAGATTATAAGTACGTATCCCGGGCTTTTGGGCTAATAGCTCAATTGCCTTCACATGCCCCTTTGCCAGGTCCACCACATGAATATAATCCCGTACCCCGGTTCCGTCCGGCGTATCATAATCATTGCCGAATATTCCGAGTACCTGAAGCTTTCCGGCAGCCACCTTCGTAATATAGGGTGCCAGATTGTTAGGCATTCCCTTGGGATCTTCGCCGATCAGCCCGCTGACATGTGCTCCGATCGGATTAAAATACCGCAGGATAATCGTATTCCACTCCGAATCGGCATGATATAAATCTCTCAGAATTTCCTCCAGCATCAATTTGGTTCTACCGTAAGGATTTGTTACGGACAGGGGAAAATCCTCCCTTATCGGTACTGTGGCAGGATCGCCATAGACGGTTGCCGAAGAGCTGAATACAATATTCTTAACGCCGTGACTGCGCATCTCCTCACAGAGAATCAAGGTCCCGGTAATATTATTCCAGTAATACTCCAGAGGCTTGGCAACGGATTCTCCCACTGCCTTTAACCCGGCAAAATGAATTACCGCTTCGATCTGCTCCTTCTCAAACACCTGGTGCAGGGCTTCCCGGTCCAGTAGATCAACGGGATAAAAGGTGATTTTTTTGCCGGTGATTTGCTCTACCCGATTCAGGGCTTCCCGGCTGGAATTACATAAATTATCTACAACAACTACCTCATACCCTTCTTCCAGCAATTCTACGCAGGTATGGCTTCCAATATAACCGGCTCCGCCGGTAACCAGAATTGACATCAATATTACCCCTTTCTTATTTTCATATATTTTTCAATATACACTTTATAGCTTATACTTTTCAACATAGACTTTTCAACATAGACTTTTCAACGTAGACTTTTCAACATACACTTTCCAACATACACTTTCCAACATACACTTTCTACATACACATTCTACATACGCTTTTCTGCATACGCTTTTCTATATACGCTTTTCTATATATGCTTTTCAATAAATATTTTTCTATAAATATTTTTCTATAAATACTTTTCTATAAATACTTTTCTACAATCCGCTTCATATCATCCCAATTGCGCTCCATATCCGCAACCAGGGCCAGCTGGGTTCGGCAGCGGTCCAGATTGTGACCTTCCCTGTGTATCCGGAAATAAGTATCCCCCTGCAGATGGTCTGTTAAGAATCTCATTCCGCATTCCAGGGTCATAAGCTTCGCACCCATCGGAAGCATCTCGATCTCCTTCTTTGTCAGACTGCCGTTGCAGCCTTCCAGAAAACCCTTGGTATACAGCTCAAACAGCTCCAGGCTCAAGGACACCTTGGATATATCCCTCTCATCCTCCTGTGCCGTATTTGCGCCAAAACGGATCGAATCTCCAAAATCATTGATTGCCAGCCCAGGCATGACAGTATCCAGATCAATGACGCAGATTCCCTTGCCTGTCTCTTTGTCCATCATAATATTATTTAACTTGGTATCGTTATGGGTCACCCGAAGCGGCAGCTCTCCCTGCTTCAGCAGTTCCATACACACATTCATATCCGCTTCCCGCTCCCGGAGGAATTCGATCTCCGGGCCTACCTCCTTTACCCTGCCTGCCGTATCCTGCTCTACCGCTTTCAGGAATGCCTGGAAGCGAACCGGTGTATTATGAAAATCCGCAATCGTCTCATACAGAGAAGCCGCATCATATTCTGCCAAGAGGTTCTGAAAATGTCCGAAGGTCACGGCACTCTCATAGAAATCCTCCGGCTTCTGAACCGCATCATAGCATATGGCATCCTCGATAAACCGATATCCCCTCCAATAGGAACCGATGCTGTCCTTATAATATGCCTCACCGTCTCTGGTATAGATTACATTCATCGTCTCCCGGCTAACATCTCCGCTGTGTTCTTCTATTCTTTTCTTAAGAAATTCCGTAACGTTGCAGATATTACTCATGAGCTGCTCCGGCTTTTTGAAGATCTCATGGTTCATCCGCTGCAGGATATACC
>JAEZFH010000164.1 GCA_023437885.1 Bacillota bacterium
TCTTTGATCTTACTCTGAAAGTCCAGATAATTACTCATAAATACCTCCACGACAACCTTCTGTGCCAGCTTAAAAACACCGGGTAAACACGTATTTTTACTCTTTCCTCTCCAGCTGCCTCTTCTGATTTTCTTCCATCATTCTCGCCACTTCCTTTTCATCCAGCTTGTATACGGTCATAATAATCAGCATTACAACATAACCGATGCAGGGAATAAGGCATAAGATAATCCAGATGCCTTCCAGGGCACCCGGGGTCTGTCTGCCGGATTGCTCCACATATCCGAAGACTCCCAACAGTACTACACAGAGCGTATTCGCCAGGGCTCCTCCGAGCTTCGTCATAAAGGTCTGGATGGAGAAGGCCATGCCTGCAGTCCTCTCTCCGGTATGGTACGCACCATATTCAATGCAGTCCGCAGTAAACATACCATAAAGCATTAACGGTAGCTGCATGAAGGTAATCCGTACCGCGGCAATTGCCAGAAACAGGATCAGATTCTCGTATCCTGCATAGTACTGTACAATACTAAGAAGGATTGCAATAACGGAACTGACCACCGTAAGCTTCTTCTTGCCAAAATGTTTGATCAGAATCGGAAGAAAAGGAGCAACCAGAATAACAGGGATAATAACAACCGCCATGATCACAGTTACCATGGCCTCATTCCCAAGATTGGAATTGGCAAAATATACGGCAATAATCTGAAGCGTATTGGTTATCTCTATCCCCAAGAAGCCTGTAAAATAAATCAATAAATATTTATTCTTAAACAGGTACCGGAAAATCTTCAAAAAGGTCATATCTTCGCTGTTTTGATACTTCACCCTCTCCTTAGCCAAAAACTGAAGAGGAAACATGACCACCAGGGAAACCAGGCAGTAGATGCCCATGGTCCAGGTCCAGCCAAGATCAGCCTTGATACTCATAAACACAGCGCTTGTGATGGCTGCAACTGCTGCCGCAAGCCTTCCGAAGGCCATCAGCTTATCCCGCTCATAAGCATTGCCGGTCATAACCGTAGAGAGGGAAAACAAGGGAGAATCCGATATGGTATATACCATATCAAAAATCAAATAAGTAATATATGCATATACCAGCTTAAGAAGATAGGGCCCCTCCAGCCGGATAAACATCAGAAATAAAGACAAAGGAAGTATGTAGGTTGCAACCTTAAGCCAGGGAAGGAACTTTCCCTTCTTAAACTGACACCGGTCCACAATCGCTCCCATAATCGGATCATTCACCGCATCCCATACCTTGGCCAGCAGAAGCAGCACCGCAGTATCCCTTAAGGTTAATCCGACAAACTCCGTGTAAAAATAGGTTAAAAACTGAAATGGCAGCACATAGATGATATTTTGCCCTAAGAAGAAGCCTCCATAGGATAGCCGCTCCGCTGCCGATGTCTGTAAAGCCTTCCTTTCCATTCCTCACACCCTCCGATCTTATACTTTTCCAGCAACTCATGAATGAGTCATTGCTCATATGGTTATTCTAACTCCAAATGCTTGAATTATCAACTTGTTTTAAGTCATTTTAACCAGAATAACACGGTTTTTGTAAATATAACCCAACCCTGGCCCCAGCTCATTGAAAATCTCAGCTTCATGGTTTAAAATAGAGTGGGGAGACCGTATTTCGTTCTATTCCCATATCTAATGCAAAGAAAGGCGGTGAGGTCCATCACTGCAGCACAGAAAAAAGAATTTATCCGCATCCTCCAGGAATTGCTGCGTCAGGAGCAGATTCTGGAAATGAGAAAGTTCATCCAGCACGGGAATACCACAACACTGGCTCACTGCTTTGTCGTGGCTTATTACAGCTACCGCCTGGCTCTCCTGCTGCCGATGCGCTTTCATTATAAAAGCCTCATCCGGGGTGCGATGCTGCATGATTTTTACCTTTATGACTGGCATATCCCGGATCCCAGCCACCGGTTGCACGGTTTTGTTCATCCCCGTTTTGCCCTTAATAATGCCAGACAATATTTTATTCTTGAACCTATGGAAGAGGATATTATACTGAAGCATATGTGGCCTTTGACTTTACATGCCGTTCCCCGTTACCGGGAATCCCTGATTGTATGTATTGTTGATAAGCTCTGCTCTTTCGCGGAGACCCTGTACCTCCCCATGCTACCTAATAATATGCTTCCCGGATTTCTGAGGACTCAGGATTTCTGAGGACTCAGGATTTCTGAGTATTTCAGATTTCAGAAAAGAAAGTCCCCTACTCAATGAAGTAAGGGACTTTTCTATAACCTTTTACCAATCTATATGCAAGATTTATAAATGCAGATCTTCTTCAAAGCCCAGCATTAGATTCATATTCTGGACTGCGGCACCGGAAGCACCTTTTCCTAAATTATCAATGCGGGTCAGGACCAACGCCGTACCTTTGGAATCATTTCCAAAGACAAATATCTCCGCCTTATTTGAATCATTGCAGGCGGTAATATCCACTGCACCGTCAAACAGACAGGCATCCTCCTGGTATGGCATTACAGAGACAAATTTTTGCCCCGCATAATGCCCGGCCAGCAACTCATGCAATTCTGCGCCCGTCAGCTTTTGCTTCAGGAGCTTTGTATGAAGTGGCAGCATCACAGCCATACCCTTATAGTTATTGCCCAGAATCGGAACAAACAGCGGTTCCTGAGCAAGTCCTGCATGGAGAGCCATCTCCGGCAGATGCTTGTGACTGAGGCTTAGTGCATAAGGTCTCGGTGCCTTGGCATAATGATTCCTGCCCTGCTCCGCCTCATACTTTTCAATCAGGGCCTTACCGCCTCCGCTGTATCCCGTCAGGCTCTGGCAGGTAACCGGATAATCCGGTGCGACAACGCCATGGCAAACCAGGGGATAAGCCGATAGAAGGAACGCAGTGGCATGACAGCCCGGATTGCTGACTCTCTTGCTGTTTATCACTGCATTCCGGCGGGCCTCCGACAATTCCGGAAGTCCGTAGGTCCATCCCGGTGCCGTCCGGTGGGCCGTACTGGCATCGATAATCCTGGTATTCGGATTCTCCACCAGCTTCACCGCTTCTCTGGCTGCATCATCCGGCAGGCACAGGAATGCCAAGTCCGCCTCATTCAGGCATCGGGCCCGTTCCTTAGGATCCCTCCTCATCTCAAAATCCGCTTCTATGATTTCAAGGTCAGAATATAAGCTCAATCTCTCATGGATCTTCAGTCCTGTCGTTCCGGATAATCCGTCAACAAATATTTTCTTCTTCATAGGCTACCTCATCGATAATGTATATTTATTCATATTTTTATATTAATATACATCCAATTACCTCACCTGTCAACCATTACTTCTCCTGCACATATCATATATGATATTAAAGTTACAATTCAGAACTGTAACATATTAAAAGCTTCGAATGATCTCCTCATTCATGACCTTCAGCAGCTCTACAGCCAGTTTCACTCCGTTTTCATAATCAAAATAAGTCGAAATGCCATAATGAGTGTGTGCATAACGGACAGGAACACCAATGACAATGGTCGGAATTCCATGGTGGGAGAGATGGATCACAGAGCCGTTGGTGGAACCTCCTGCTCTTACCGCTTCCTGAACAGGAATCCCCCGCTGCCCGGCCAGGTCCAGTGCAAAACGTTGGAAGCGGGGATTGGTGATCATTCTGGAGTCTATATGGCGAAGCATCGGTCCCTTTTTTATGGCGGTCTGTATCTCATGGCCTTCCGCACTGGTATCATC
>JAEZFH010000198.1 GCA_023437885.1 Bacillota bacterium
ATATGAAGGAATTGAAGAATCTCAAGGACACCATTGAAGAATACCAGCATCTGAAGAGAGATTTTGAGGATGTTCAGACCTTAATTCAGATGGGGTATGAGGAGAATGATCCGACCCTGATTCCCGAGATTGAGGAGGCATTGAATGTCTTTATCAAAGACTTGGAGGAGTTGAAGCTCAGAACCCTGTTATCCGGCGAATACGACAAGTATAATGCAATTATTACCCTTCATGCCGGAGCCGGAGGCACGGAAAGCTGTGATTGGGCAAGCATGCTGTGCCGCATGTATCAGAGATGGGCGGATAAGAAGGGCTTCACCACAGAGATGATTGATTTTCTTGAAGGAGAAGAAGCAGGACTGAAATCGGTGACACTGCAAATCAGCGGCGAGAATGCCTACGGTTATCTGAAATCGGAGCGGGGAGTTCACCGTTTGGTGCGCATCTCTCCCTTTAATGCCGCAGGAAAGCGCCAGACTTCCTTCGTATCCTGTGATGTAATGCCGGATATCGATGAAGATATGGGGATTGAGATTAACGAAGAGGATTTGAGGATTGATACCTACCGCTCCAGCGGTGCCGGTGGCCAGCATGTGAATAAAACTTCATCTGCAATCCGCATCACTCATATTCCCACCAATATCGTAGTACAATGTCAGAATGAACGCTCCCAGCTTCAGAATAAGGATAAGGCGATGAAGATGCTGAAGGCAAAGCTATATCTGCAAAAGCAGCAGGAGAACCTGGAGAAAATCAGCGGAATCCGCGGGGAAGTCAAGGATATCGCCTGGGGAAACCAGATACGCTCCTATGTCATGCAGCCCTATACCTTAGTGAAGGATCATCGTACCAATGAAGAAGTAGGTAATGCAATCAGTGTTCTGGATGGAAATCTGGACCCGTTTATTAACGCTTATTTAAAGTGGAATGCACAAAGTAATACCGGCAAAGAATCCTAAAGGAGGGGTACCTATGCAAAACACAAAGCAGGCAATATTCATGCTTGAGGACAAAGAATACGGATTGGATATTATGGATGTCAACATTATTGAGAAATACATGAATATCGAACCGGTGGCCAGCTTCCCTAAGAACTTAAAAGGGATTATCAGGCTGAGAGGCGATGTCATCCCGGTCTATAGTTTGCGTCGGAAGTTCGGTTTGGAGGACATTACGCCGAATGAGGATACCAGACTGATCATTACTACCTCGAATGGTATACAGACCGCTTATGAAGTGGACCGGATGTCTGAAATCCTTCCGCTTGAGAAGGAGCAGATGTTTGAAGTACCTTCCATTGTAAAAAGCAAGGATACCTCTTATATCAAGCTCATTTCCGGTGTGGATGACCGGCTCATTATTCTGCTGGATAACGACGGCATTTTGTCCGAGGATGAGCAGGGTAAGATGAAAGCAGTGATAAAGCAATGATATTATCGAAATGTGTTTGGCGCAGAACGCCGTAATGGCGGCAGTGAAAGAAAGAGCACTTACACATAGCATTTTGTGCTGCCGTTGGCGGCAGAATGGGAGAAAGTATGAAGAAAAGAATAATAGGTATGATTGCCGTTTCAGCACTTGCTGCAATGATGCTGGCGGGCTGCGGCAAGAAGGAAAGCAATACATTAATTGTAGGTACGGAAGCCGGATTTGCTCCCTATGAATATATGGAGGGGGATGAGGTTGTCGGCGTAGATATGGACATTGCTCAGGCAATCGCCGATTCCATGGGCAAGGAGCTGGTAATCAAGAATATGGATTTTGACGGAGCCTTGCTTGCGGTACAGAACGGAACCGTTGACTTTGTTGCAGCCGGTGTATCAGTGAATGAGGAGCGCCTGGAAGTGATGGATTTCTCCTTGGACTATGTGGATTCAACGGAGGTGGTTGTGGTTAATAAGGCAACCCCGGCAGTAAGCGCTGTATCTGTTGATGATTTGGCAGACAAGGTAATTGGCGTACAGCAGGGAAATATTGCAGACTTTTATATAGAATCTGATGTCGCAGCAAAAGAAATCAAGCGTTATACGAAGTTTGCCCAGGCTGCTGAGGATTTGAAGAATAATAAGATTGACTGCATCGTAATGGATCAGTTCCCGGCAGAGGAACTGGTGGCGGCTAATTCGGAGCTGGCAATTCTGGACGGAACCTTATTCGAGGACAAATATGCAATTGCTGTAAAGAAGGGCAATAAGGATTTGCTGGAGGATATCAACAAGGTAATTCAGGAGTTGAAGGATAACGGTAAAATCGAAGAATTTATGACAACTCATACAAGCAAATAAGAGTAAATACACGTTTTATATACACCCGAATTTGTGCCTGCGTCTTGAAGATGCAGGTACAAATTTTTGAGGTTGAAAGTTTATTCCCTTCAACCTTTTTTCCTTAAGGCTGAGAGATACGGCAGCGATTTTATGGATGCTGTATCCAGGAATTATTAATGTTACAGGAGGTAAGAAGTTGTTAGAGAGGCTGCAAATTTCCTTTTATAACGCACTTGTACCGGATCAACGGTATCTGGCCTATCTGAACGGCTTGAAGATAACCCTGCTGATTTCGTTCTTCGCTATCTTGCTGGGTATTGTCATCGGCGTTCTGGTAGCCGTCGTAAAGGTTACGGCGATGAATTCCAGAATGCGCTGGCTGGTAGCAGTGTGCAATATTTATATCAATATCATCCGGGGCACACCTTTGATGGTGCAGTTACTGATTATCTATAATCTGATCTTTACATCCCGCAATACCAATGAGCTGGTAGTGGGTGCTGTTTGCTTCGGAATTAACTCAGGTGCGTATGTTGCGGAAATAATACGTGCCGGGATCGAGTCCATCGACCGGGGACAGAGGGAAGCCGGCCGGTCTCTGGGATTGAACTATCTGCAGACGATGAAGATGATCATCCTGCCCCAGGCCATCCGGAATATTTTACCCGCCCTTGGCAATGAATTTATTGTGCTGATTAAGGAAACCTCCGTTGCCGGTGTGATCGCCGTCACCGATTTAACCAAGGCGGCCCAGTATATCGGCTCCAGAACCTGGGATATCCTGCCTCCGCTGGTTATTGCGGCAGGCTGCTATCTTGTGCTGGTTATGGGATTATCCAAGCTGCTTAGTATATTTGAAAGGAGGCTGGCAAAGGGTGATCGTCACTAAGAATTTAAAAAAGGCATTTGGCCATCATATGGTACTCAGCGGAATCGATGCCTCCATTGAAAGAGGAGAAAAAGTCGTTGTGATCGGTCCTTCCGGCTCCGGTAAGTCAACCTTTCTAAGATGCCTGAACTTATTGGAGGTTCCTACCGAAGGTGAGATTTGGTTCGAAGGGATTAACATTACCGATAAGAAAGCGGATATCAATAAGATCCGCTGCAAGATGGGCATGGTATTCCAGCAGTTTAATCTGTTTCCCCACCTGTCGGTGTTGGAGAATATTACTCTGGCTCCTGTCAAGCTTGGACTGATGACCAGGGAGCAGGCTGAGGCAAAAGCATATGAACTGCTGCAGCGAATCGGTCTGACGGAGAAGGCAAAGTCCTATCCGAATCAGCTCTCAGGAGGACAAAAACAGAGAATTGCAATAATCCGCGCTTTGGCGATGAACCCGGATGTTATGCTCTTTGATGAACCGACCTCTGCGCTCGACCCGGAAATGGTAGGAGAAGTTCTGGATCTTATGGCTCAGTTGGCGGAGGAAGGAATGACCATGGTGGTGGTAACCCATGAGATGCGTTTCGCCAAAAAAGTAGCAACCCGCGTTCTCTTCATGGATGAGGGGAAGATTGTAGCAGAGAATACCCCGGAGGAGTTCTTCGATAACCCGACGCATCCGAGACTGCAGGAATTCTTGTCAAAAATTCTATAATGGGATAAATCTACAACTAAGGTTATATATCAGAGGATATATAACCTTTTGTGGCGTATTGAATGAGCTTTATGCCACAGGCTAAACTGCAGCTGCATTTTTTTATACAAAAACATTAATAATTATCCCGGCTAATTCAAGCATAAGTTACAAATCTTTATTTTTCTGTTGAAAGATGGTAAAATGCTATTGCATTGTGAATAAATATATGGTAGTATATCTGTCTTAGAAAGACAATTGTATTTGACATACATACAGTTAGCGGTGTTCCGTACATATACTACCCTGAAAAGCCTCAGGAGGTGCTTAAACACATGAATGATGATCAATATTTTATTGTAAAGAAGAAAGCGGTACCGGAGGTACTGCTTAAAGTTGTAGAAGCAAAACGTCTTCTTGATTCGGAGCGGGTAATGACGGTTCAGGAGGCGACGGACGCCGTTGAAATCAGCAGAAGTTCATTTTATAAATACAGGGACGATATCTTTCCTTTTTATGAAAATACCAGAGGTAAGACAATCACCTTCATGCTTCAGATGGATGATAAGCCGGGACTGCTATCCAAGGTCCTTAATCAGGTAGCCAGGAGCGAGGCCAATATTCTGACCATCCACCAAAGTATTCCGGTGAATGGAATCGCCCTGCTGACATTAAGTATAGAGATTCTTCCGCAGACAGACAGTACTTCGGTTATGATCGATGCGATAGAAGCGATGGATGGAGTTCATTATGTAAAGCTCGTTTCAAGAGAATAAATCGTCTGAAGAGGTGGACCTTTCTGACTTTCTTTCAGGTCTTGTACCGCTTGGAAGCAGCGGAATGTCAGTTAGTATGATAGGATTCATGCAGAATATGGTTACAGCAGAACAGGAGGAGCAGCGATGATAAATATTGCAGTCTTAGGATACGGCACAATTGGTTCCGGAGTAGTAGAGGTACTGGGTACCAATGGCGAGAGCATCAAGAAGAGAGCCGGAGATCAAATTAATATTAAATATGTATTGGACCTGAGAGAATTCCCGGGAGATCCGATTATGGAGAAGCTGGTTCATGATGTTAATATTATATTAGAGGACCCTGAGGTATGTATCATTGTGGAAGTAATGGGCGGCGTCGAACCGGCTTATACCTTTGTAAAGCAGGCCCTGTTAAAGGGGAAAAGCGTTGTCACCTCCAACAAGGAGCTGGTTGCAAAGCATGGAGCGGAACTTCTTGACCTGGCGAAGGAGAGGAGTCTGAATTTCCTGTTTGAAGCAAGTGTCGGCGGAGGCATCCCCATCATCCGGCCGCTGAATCAATCCCTGACTGCGGATGAAATCGTTGAAATTACAGGAATATTAAACGGTACCACCAACTATATATTATCAAAAATGAGTGAAGACAGCCTTGATTTTGAAACAGCCTTATCCAATGCGCAGAAGATGGGTTATGCGGAGCGCAATCCCAGTGCCGACGTGGAGGGGCATGATGCCTGCAGGAAGATAGCGATTTTATCTTCCCTTGCTTTTGGCATGCAGGTGGATTTTGAGGATATTTATACCGAGGGTATTACGAAAATCACGGATACGGACATCAAGTATGCCAAGACGATGGGAGCACGAATCAAACTTTTTGCTTCCAGCATCCGCGGCAATGATTCCCATGTATTTGCGATGGTTGCTCCGGTGCTGATTAAGGCCAATCACCCTTTGTACAGCGTAAATGATGTGTTTAACGGAATATTCGTCAGAGGCAATGTCATCGGTGATGTTATGTTTTACGGAAGCGGCGCCGGTAAACTGCCTACGGCAAGTGCAGTCGTGGCGGATGTAGTGGACGCTGCCAAGCATATCGGAAAGAATATCTGGACCATCTGGAGCAGCAAAAAACTGGAGCTGACAGATATCAAACAGGTACAACACCGTTTCTTTGTACGGATGTCGGAGAACACGGCTGCATTACGGGAGGAAGTGAAACAGCTCTTTGGTGCCGTGGAAGAGGTTGCCGTACCCGGGCTGGAAGAGGAGTACGCCTTCATAACCGCAAGCACCACGGAGCAGGAGATGAAGGAGAAGAGGGAAGCACTGGACGGGATTGCAAGTGTAATTCGTGTCAGATTTTAGATACCAGGAGGAAGAAGAAAGGACTTGATGATATGAAATACATTGTTGTTCTCGGTGATGGTATGGCTGATGAAAATTTAGCTGCGCTGGACAACGGGACACCGCTGATGGCCGCGAATACGCCTATGCTGGACCAGCTGGCGAAAAAATCAGAGCTTGGTATTGCACATACCATCCCGGAAGGGATGAAGCCCGGCAGTGACACTGCCAATCTGGCAGTACTTGGATACAATCCGAGAGTATACTACTCCGGCCGCTCTCCTTTGGAAGCATTGAGTATTGGAGTTGATATGCAGCCGACGGACATTGCGCTTCGCTGCAATCTTGTCACCCTGTCCGAAGAAGAGGTGCCTTATGAACAGAGAAGGATGATGGACCACAGTTCGGGAGAGATATCCACGGAGGATGCGGCGGTACTCCTTGAGGCCGTGAAGCATGAGCTGGAGAATGATATTTATAAATTCTACGTAGGAACCAGCTATCGCCATCTGACTATCTGGGATCGGGGTGAGGTGGTGGAGATGGCTCAGCCCCATGACATTTTAGGAAGAGTAATCGCAGAATATCTTCCGAAGGAAGAAACCTTCCGATCCATGATGGTTCGAAGCTATGACATTTTGAATAACCATCCGATTAATCTTGCCAGGAAAGAAAAGGGACTGAATAAAGCCAACTCCCTATGGTTCTGGGGTGCGGGAACCAAACCGGCACTCACCTCCTTTGAAGAAAAGAACCATAAGAGAGGAGCCATGATTTCGGCCGTTGATCTGCTCAAGGGCATAGCGGTAGGAGCAGGGATGAAGGTAATTGAGGTTCCGGGAGCAGACGGAACCCTTCATACGAATTATGAGGGGAAGGCCAGAGCGGCAGTGAAGGTTCTGCTTGACGATGATTATGATTTTGTTTATATTCATATAGAGGCTCCGGATGAGATGGGACATCAGGGTAATATTACGAATAAGATAAAATCAATAGAATATCTGGATCAGCGGGTAATCAAGATAGTGGTGGAAGAGCTGCAACGCTCGGGAGCAGATTTTCGCATGCTTATCATGCCGGATCACCCGACTCCGATCCGCTGCCGGACCCACACCAGTGACCCCGTACCCTATCTCTTATATGACAGCACCGAGGAACAGAAGCATAGCTGGCTTTATAATGAAGAGGAAGCCAAAAAGAGTGGCAATGAGATTATAGAAGGATATACTGTTATTAGCAGATTATTTGCGAAATAGGATAAGGAGAGACCGCTATGTTGATTGTTAAGAAATTCGGCGGAACCAGTGTTGGTGATAAAGAAAGAATATTAAATGTTGCCAGAAGAATTACAGAGGACTATAAAAAGGGCAATGAGGTAGTGGTTGTTCTATCGGCAATGGGGAAAACCACCGATCTGTTGCTGGCTCAGGCGAAGGATATCAACCCCAATCCATCGAAGCGAGAGCTGGATATGCTCCTGGTTACCGGGGAGCAGGTATCGGTTTCTCTGATGGCAATGGCACTCGATACCATGGGAGTTCCCGCAGTATCCCTGAACGCGTACCAGGTTGCGATGCATACCACCAGTGTGTATGGCAATGCAAGGCTGAAACGGATCGATACGGAAAGAATACAGAATGAACTGGAGAACAAAAGGGTGGTTCTTGTGACCGGCTTCCAGGGAGTGAATAAATTCGACGATTACACGACACTGGGAAGAGGCGGTTCCGATACTACGGCAGTGGCTCTGGCATCTGCTCTGCATGCCGATGCCTGTGAGATTTATACGGATGTGGACGGTGTGTTCACCGCAGATCCGAGAATTGTTCCCAGTGCGAGAAAGCTGGGAGAAATCACCTACGATGAGATGCTGGAGCTGGCATCCCTTGGGGCAGGAGTTCTCCATAATCGTTCGGTAGAAATGGCGAAAAAGTACGGAGTACAGTTGGTCGTTCGCTCCAGTTTAAATTATTCAGAGGGCACGGTTGTCAAGGAGGTAGTGAAAGTGGAAAAAATGCTTGTAAGCGGCGTAGCATGTGATAAAAACACAGCGCGGATTGCGGTGATCGGATTAGAGGATCAGCCTGGAATAGCCTTCAAATTATTCAATCATTTGGCACAGCATCAAGTTAATGTTGACATCATTCTTCAATCCGTCGGCAGGGACGGAACCAAGGATATCAGCTTTACGGTGAAGGAGGATGATCTGGAAGAAGCGGTTGCAACTCTGGAGAGACACCGCGGAGGTAGCTTGAAGTGCCAGAAGATTGATGTGGAGAGAGACGTTGCAAAGGTATCCATCGTAGGTGCCGGAATGATGTCCAACCCCGGTGTGGCGGCCAAGATGTTTGAGGCCCTCTATGATGTCGGAGTGAATATTAAGATGATCTCCACCTCCGAGATCAGGGCAACGGTGCTGATCGATGTGGCCCATGTGGAAAAGGCAATGAATTCCCTGCATGAAAAATTTGCATTATCCCAGATTTAAGAGCCGGAAGCCAGGGGATAGATAGTATTCATTGTTTGGTTAATTAGGTGTGATTGATAAATATATGGTTTTATTCGAAAAAGAGGCGGATAGAAATACCGCCTCTTTTGCCTGTTCTTAGGAAACGGGATCAAGCCACTGCATCAAAATTCATACCGCGCAGCAGGCTTCCCTCCAGAGATTTTCTTGAACTTTCATAGGGATTGCTTTCATTGTACTTCATCACAGTACGGGTGGAGCCTCCCGACATATACGGGGTACCGCACTCGGGGCAGACTGCCATCTTATAGGATACGGACGCTGAGACAAGCTCGCTGCCGGGTTGGCTTCCTTCCGCCACCGCATTGGATACATGCTGCTGCTCATGAGCAGCTACCGCCGCATAGGAGGACTGGGGAGACACATGTCCCGGAGTCTTAAAGGAAACATTGGCTTCGTTTGAACCATCCACATATTTGCGTTCTTTACAGGTCTGGCATTCCGAAGGGGTGGTCTTCTCTGCACGGATAGTACTCTTTTCACCCAAAGGACGGAGGGCGCTGACCCTTGCGGCGGCAGTCACCGGACTACCGATGGAACCTACACCGGCAGCAGGATAAGTATAAGAGATGTGACTAATGCCCCCTATCATAGAAAAACCTCCTTCGCAATCAGATATTAACTTAATTATAATACGATTTTATCAGGCGGTCAATAGTCCTGTCCGGGTTACGGTTCAGCCTGGGAGTCAGGAATTGGAGCAAATTCAGCTGCTACTATTCACACTCGCTGTAGCAAGAGGACTGTAAATAGTAACCTTTAATTAGTTTTAATCTATTATTAATAATTTACCTGTTGTATTCTCTTATAATAAGCGTATATTTAAGTATGAACTTATAAATTGCCAGGAAGCTGTATAATACGACCTGACAAAATACACAGAAAGAAGTGGAAGATATGGATTTAATTGTTGTATCAGCAATTGTACTTGGCGTAATCTTTGCTCTTTACCTTCTGATCTTTGTAATCCTGGGTCTTAGGGTTATCTCATCAGATCAGGTAGCCGTAGTTGAAAAATGGTGGAGCTTTAAGGGTTCCTTAAAGGATTCCATTATTGCCTTAAACGGCGAGGCGGGCTATGCACCGACCTTACTCCGTGGCGGTATCCACTTTAAGACAGCTCTCATGTATAAGATACACAAGTATCCTTTAATCACAATTCCCCAGGGCCAGATTGCATATATCTTTGCCCGTGACGGAAAACCCCTGGAGCCGACGCAGACCCTAGGTAAGGTTATTCCTGAGGCAAATAATTTCCAGGATGTAACCGGGTTTTTGAAAAACGGAGGACAGAGAGGGCCGCAAAGGGGTATCTTAAGAGAAGGTACCTATGCGATTAATCTGGCACAGTTCATCGTAATTACGCCTACGGATATCAAGGCCGCCTTCAACAGCTCCAAAAATGAGCGTACGGAGCTGGTCAGCATGCAGAAGACCCTGCTCGAACGCAACGCCTTCAGCCCGGTAATCATTATGGGGCATGGTGCGGAAGCAAGTGATGTCATGGGTATCGTTACGGTTCATGACGGCCAGTCCTTACAGGAGGGCGAGATCATCGCTCCCTACGTGGGTGAGGCACATGCCAGCTTCCAGGACCCGGAGAAATTCCTTGAACTGAGCGGCAGACGCGGTAAGCAGATTCAGGTATTAACCGATGGTACCTATTATATCAACCGTTTGTTTGCGACCGTTGAGTTTCGGCCAAAGACCGTCGTTCCCATTGGTTTCGTCGGAGTTGTGGTTTCCTTCTTCGGAAAGGAAGGCAAGGATACGACCGGTGAAGATTACAAGCATGGAGAGCTGGTCGGAGCTGGTTGCAAGGGTGTTCTTGAAAAACCGCTGATGCCAGGCAAATACGCATTTAATACGGATGCAGGTAAGGTTGTTCTCGTACCTACGACCAATATTATATTAAAATGGAATAAATCCGAGGTTGGTTCCCATAAATATGATGAGAACCTGACTGAGGTGGATATCATCACAAAGGATGCCTTTGAGCCGTCCCTGCCGCTGTCGGTTGTAATGCATATCGACTATAAGCAGGCGCCTTGGGTAATCCAGCGCTTTGGTGATATCAGCATGCTGGTTAACCAATCCCTTGATCCTCTGGTAAGCGCATATTTTAAAGATGTTGCCCAGACCAAGACCTTGATCGAGCTCATCCAGGAGCGTAGCGAGATCCGTGAAAAGGCTCTTGGGGAGATGAAGGAAAAATTCAAGAAATACAACCTCCAATTGGAAGAAGTGCTGATTGGCACACCAAAGTCTCCGATCTCCGATGTACAGATTGAAAACATTCTGACCCAGCTTCGGGAAAGACAGATTGCGGAAGAGAAGAAGATTACTTACCAGAAGCAGCAATCGGCGGCAGAAAGTGAGAAATCCCTGCGCGAGGCCCAGGCAGTGGCAGAGCAGCAGAGCTACCTGACAAAATCAAAGATTCAGATTGATATTGAGCGCAACAGCGGTGCTGCATTGGCAAGTAAGGCAGAGCAGGAAGCAAATCAGATTATTGCTCTTGCGAAGGCAAATGCCTCCAGAATCACCTTGGAGGGTGAAGCAGAGGCTTCCAAGGAAAGCAATGTCGGCTTGGCTAAAGCCCGCGCAATTGATGCACAGGTTAAGGCTTACGGCGGTGCCGAATTTCGTGTCATCCAGGAAGTTACCGATAAGCTGTCCGATGCGATCAAGAATGCCAAGGTGGATATCGTACCTAAGACCGTGGTTAACATGGGACCTGCGGGCGACAACGGAGAAAGCAGCAGTAGTACCGTTATGGACACTTTGCTGAAATTCATCACGATGGAGAAGCTGGGTGTATCCTTTGACAATCATTCTGCAAAGCCTTGGAGGGATGACCTGGAGGAGGCAGCAGCGGCAAAGGAAGCTAAGGAAGAGGCGTAGTGATATCAGCTGTTTGCCGCTGACGGAAAGCTCCGAGTTTATCTAAGAAGCCAGTGACAAACAAAACAGGGGGATTGCTGCAGCACAGAGTTCGGTATATTTTACGGACGATTTTGCAGCAATCCCCTGTACTGTGTCAGTGCTGATAGCTTCAGCTGCTTCAAAACAGGAAATAGGGTATCGAGACAGAAAAGGTTGCTTTTCGGTAAGGCGGATGTTATGATTAAAAATGGCAAAAATAACAATAAGAGCAATACTGAAAATAGGATATAAGGAGCATTCTAATGGATATTTTAAAACAATTGAAGGAAGAGCTTGGAATTCGTCTGGAGCAGGTGGAAGCCGCCGTGAAACTGATTGATGAAGGAAATACCATTCCTTTCATCGCAAGATACCGTAAGGAGGCAACCGGCTCTCTGGATGACGAGCAGCTGAGAAATCTTCACGAGCGGCTGCAATATCTCAGGAATCTGGAAGAGAAGAAGGCACAGGTATTGGGCAGCATAGAGGAGCAGGGAAAGCTGACACAGGAGCTGAAGGAGCAGATACTTGCCGCCACCACCCTGGTTGTGGTAGAGGATTTGTACCGGCCCTATCGTCCCAAGAGAAGAACAAGAGCAACCATTGCCAAGGAGAAGGGCCTGGATGGTCTGGCAGCCTTCATTCGTGCTCAGGAAGCAGCAGAGCCGATAGAGCATGCGGCAAAGGAATATTTGTCTGAGGAAAAAGAGGTTCATACCGTGGAAGAAGCCATCGCCGGAGCGATGGATATTATTGCGGAGGATATCTCGGATGAGGCAGAGTACCGCAGTTATATCCGTGAGGTAACCATGAGGGAGGGAACCCTCTCCTCTACGGCGAAGAATGAGAAGCAGGAATCTGTGTATGAGATGTATTATAATTTTGAAGAGGGCTTGTCTAAACTGGCAGGGCATAGAATTCTTGCCATTAACCGGGGAGAAAGCGAAAAGATTCTTGGTGTGAAAATCGTGGCTCCCGAGGAGCGTATTCTGCGTTATCTTGAGAAAAAGGTTATCACAAAGGATAATCCCTTCACCGAAGAAATATTAAAGAAAACAATAGAGGACAGTTATAAGCGCCTGATCTCTCCCGCCATAGAACGTGAAATAAGAAATGACCTTACCGAGAAGGCGGAAGACGGTGCCATCAAGGTATTCGGAAAAAATCTGGTGCAGCTGCTGATGCAGCCTCCGATTACCGGTCAGGTGGTTCTCGGCTGGGACCCGGCCTTCCGGACCGGCTGTAAGCTGGCAGTCGTAGACAGTACCGGTAAGGTATTGGATACCACGGTGATCTATCCCACGGCTCCCCAGAACAAGGTAGCGGAAGCAAAACAGGTATTAAAGAAGCTAATCGACAAATATAATATTTCGTTAGTATCTGTAGGGAATGGAACTGCCTCCAGAGAATCCGAGATGATAATTGTCGAGCTTTTGAAGGAGCTTCATAAGCCGATAAAATACATTATTGTAAATGAAGCCGGTGCCTCCGTATATTCCGCAAGTAAGCTGGCGACGGAGGAATTCCCGAATTTTGATGTCGGTCAAAGAAGCGCGGCGTCCATCGCCAGGAGACTGCAGGACCCGCTGGCGGAGCTGGTGAAGATTGATCCCCAGTCCATCGGTGTGGGACAGTACCAGCATGATATGAATCAGAAGAAGCTGGGAGAGGTTCTCTCCGGCGTGGTTGAGGATTGTGTAAACAAGGTCGGTGTTGATCTGAACACGGCGTCGGTATCGCTGCTGGAGCATGTATCCGGCGTCAGCAAGGTAATAGCAAAAAATATCGTTGCTTACCGTGAAGCAAACGGGCGTTTCCGCAGCCGTGCGGAGCTGATGAAGGTGGCAAAGCTGGGACCGAAGGCCTTTGAGCAGTGCGCAGGTTTTATGCGAATACTGGATGGGGATAATCCGCTGGATGCGAGCGGCGTCCATCCGGAATCCTATGAAGCTACCCAGGCTCTGTTACAGAGATTGGGGCTGACACTTGCCGATGTAAAGGAGCTTCAGGCCAAGGCGTTGAAACAGAAGGCAGCAGAGAATACCAAAAAGGAAGAGAATTCTAAGAAGACAGGAAATGGCGATAAAACAGGGAATGCCGATAAAACAGGACATGCCGGAAAGGCAAAAACAATTACTGTCCGGACTCAGGACACCGCCTTTGGCAAAGCATTGGCAGCGGCTGTGGGCAAATCAGGAATTCCGGCACCGGAGGCAGCCCGCCAGAATATACCGGCGTCCGCGGCTGACTCAGAGCAAGGTGAGGATATTATAACCATCGGAAAGAAGATCAGGGACAAGCATAAACTGGCGCAGGAGCTGGGAATCGGCGAAATTACGTTAACGGATATTATTAAGGAGCTGGAAAAGCCGGGGAGAGATCCCAGAGATGAGATGCCTAAGCCGATACTGCGCACCGACGTATTGGAAATAAAGGATCTTAGCGAGGGAATGGTGTTAAAGGGAACGGTTCGTAACGTGATTGATTTCGGAGCCTTTGTCGATATCGGAGTCCATCAGGACGGCCTGGTTCATATCTCTCAGTTGTCGGACAAGAAGTTTGTGAAGCATCCTCTTGATGTGGTAAGTGTAGGGGACGTTGTCGATGTAAAAGTAATTGGTGTCGATGTTGCTAAGAAGAGAATTCAGCTATCGATGAAGCTATAATCCATGGGAGGGAATTTATCGATGGAGCTGCTGTATTGGTGTGCTTTAATCACAGGTATTTTCTGCATCGGTTACTATGCAGTGATTATTCTATATTCCGGAACGGGTGTTAATTTCTCCTGGATCTGGTGGTTTGGCGGATTTGTCTGCATCATGACCTGCTATATCCTGCGGTATTTTATCCGCCACCGGGAGCTGCTCCCCTCTTGGCTGCCGGGCCTGGCTTTCACTGCTTTAGGGATAGCGGCAACGGTATTCCTGACGATAGAAGTCAGGCTGCTTCAATCCGCTCACCAGACAGCACAAGACGGCTTGGACTATCTGTTAGTCCTTGGGGCTCAAATCCACGGGAACGGGATAACCAAGAATCTTAAAAAACGTCTGGACACAGCAGTAGCTTATTTGGAGCAGAATCAAGGAACAAGGGTGGTTGTTTCCGGAGGCGGAGGCTGGAGGTTATCGGAGGCGGCAGCAATGAAGGCATATCTGATGGAACAGGGAATTGCGTCTGAGAGAATTGCTGTGGAGGAGCAATCCAGGGATACCGCGGAAAACATGAAATTCAGCAAAGACCTGATAGAAGCGGGTTCTACAGTAGGAATTGTGACTAACGGTTTCCACCTTTACCGGTCAATCCGGCTTGCAAGAAAGGCTGGAATGGGCAATGTCTCCGGTCTGGCGGCACCTGCGGATCGTCTTATGGCACTGCATTATTA
>JAEZFH010000312.1 GCA_023437885.1 Bacillota bacterium
CTTGCAAACAATGCCAGACATCCGCCTAAGACAAACGGGGCCGCCTGACCCACACCGTCCCACAAAAAACCCGCGGCAAGAGAAGCCGGTAGCAGTCCTACCCCCACAATTGCAGAATGAAGTCCCAATGCGCTGCCTTTCAAATGCGGTGGAGCAATTTCTGCAATCAACGCTCTTTCACCGCCTGCCGTAAGTGCCGTGTACACGCCATATATGGCGAATAGTCCGCAAAAAGCATAATTTGAACTTGATAAGCCTATTCCAAGATATACGATCGCATATAAGAAATAGCCTGCACACAACGTGTATTTGCGTCCGATTTTATCCGATAGCTTTCCAATAGGATACGATAACAGCGATGCAATAAGATTATATGTAAAATACAAAAGAATTGCCCCGCGTTCCGTAAATCCTGCATTATATGCTCTGAGCAAGATGAAGGAGTTCGATGAATTTCCGAGCGTAAACAAGAAAATAATGATTAAAAACAGCTTCAATCTTTTATCCAGGGATTTCCACTTAAAATCCAATTTTTTGACTTCTGTTTTTTTCTCACCGTTTCTGACTAAAAGAACACAGAAAGGCCCGATCAGAGCCGGTATCATTGATATAACAAAAATATTGCGGAAGTTACTTTCATCCGAAGATATCATCAAGAAAAATGCAAGCAGTATACCCACAGAAGCCCCCAACATATCAAAGGCTTTATGTAATCCGTATGCTTTGCCAAAGTTGCTGCGTTCGGCAGACTCGGCAATCAGCGCATCTCTGGGTGCTGTCCGTATTCCTTTTCCAAAGCGGTCTACCATGCGTGCAGCTAAAATCCCTACCCAGGAGGCAGACATCAGAATAATTATTTTGTTGAAAAAAGAGGCAAAGTAACCGACAAACGCTAACTGCTTTTTGTTATTATACTTATCCGCAATCATTCCCGAAAACAGTTTTAATATGCTGGAAAAACTTTCAGCAATCCCCTCAATCACACCGATAATCGCAGGTGACGCGCCCAGAACAGAACTTAAATATAAAGGCATAATTGGATAAACCATCTCGGTGCTGATATCAGTAAAAAAGCTAACTAATCCCAACAATACAATATTTGAGATAATGAACTTTTTCTGCGCCTTCTTCTGCGACATAACATTCCCACCATTCTTCCTTTATTATTTTTCATCAAACCAAAATATCTTGAAGGTCAATTTTTCAAGCCCGCGCTGACGCTTATAGCTTACCCGCAGGGTTGCTTCCGGCGGCAGAAAAATATCCTCCTCCAACTCCGGCAATAGGCCTCGTATATTTGTGCCATTGTCTTTTAGTTTTTCTACCGCCTCTTCGATCTGCGATAAAACCTCCGGAACGTCTGCCGACCTGTCAGCTGCGACTCGAAACAGCTCCATCTGGTTTAAATAGTCAGTGGAAACGCCAGTGCCCAACCAGTTTAGTAATGCGGTTTTGCTAAATCTCCACTCACGGCCTATCTTTCTTGCCGGAATTCGCTCTTCCCGCAACAGCTTAATCATGGTTCGCTCGCTAACATTGAAAAGCTCCATTGCCTGTTCGAGATTTAGAATGTCATTATCCATACAGACCTCCTCCTTTACTATTGTGGTTCTAATTATTACATATAATTGTTATTTAGTCAACTTATAATATAAACTTAATATCACTTTAGCAGCAATATCAAATAATACTCTATTTGGATAGATCCCTGCTGCCCTAATGCTTAAAAGCCCTATGGCTACATAAATAAAGCCTCTAGCTCTTGATTTACAAGGACTGGAGGCTGAATGCTGTCGTTCCTGACGTCAGTGAGAACAAAGGTAAGGACAATTTCCGAAGCTTGGTTTTAATTCTTCTACAGGAACAATGTTCATAATCCTATAAATCAGGCTTCAATTGTTTCTCCGCAGGACAGATAAAACAGATTGGATATTTGTTGTGATAGACATTGAAATGCTTCTGTTCCCGTGCAATGACATGTATAGAATTGGGTTTGAGGGTATTTATGCAATTCTCGTGCAATCTCCTTCAATAAGATTGTGGATACGGTTTTCTTAGTCATTGGATTGAATAAATGATAGCCACCAACACATAGCTGCGGATGATATGCTTTCGCTTTTTCCGTAATATTCACAATACCTGCATGACCACACCCCATAATAAGTGCCGTTTGATTTTCTCTAATAATTAAATTGTGTTCATGCGAAAAATCATCCTTTTGACCACTTGTATACAGAGCATCATTTGCTCTGGAATAACATTTATCTGTGTGACTTACAGTGAATAGGCTCAACTCATCATCAATTTGGTAATCACCTTCGACCAAGACCACCTGCGGATGGTTTTCAAGGTTATTGTCAATACCTATACCTACTTTCAGAAAAATGAATTTGCTGTAATGTGGCTCAAATGCTTTTCTTTGCACATATATCTTAGCGGTGGAGTTGATTTGTAAAAAGCTGCTTAAGGCTCCGCCATGATCCATATGCCCATGTGAGATAATAACTGTATCAACCTTAGAAAGATCAATATCCCTTGCTTTAGCATTATTGAAAAGAGTGTTGTCAGGACCTAAGTCAAATAAAATTTTATGCTTTTGCGTTTCTATATACAGCGATAAACCATGTTGGGCTTTTAATTCACATTTCGTTTGATTCTCAACCAATGCCGTAATTTTCATATCATTCCTCCGTATTTCTCTTCTTTGTCGCTTACAAGGCATGTTCTTACGATAAATTGCCTAAGTTCATTTTTATTAATATCGACCATCTATAACCATCTGTCTTAACATTATTTCCTTTTCGATTTCAAGAAATATTATTCAAGAAAACCGCCGGAAACATAAAGTTTCCAGCGGCAAGTATTATTTTAAATATTATATCCACTCTTTTCGAACTTTAAAAAAATACCACATTGTAACCATAATAAAACATATATCCCTAAATACTTACATGTTTTCCTGTTCATCAGGTGTTATTAATGAAATCATCATTTTGATCGTCTCCTTATTTATTCCCATTTTCTTAGAAATAAGGGTTAAGTCAGTTGTTCCTTGATTAATCATTTCTAAGATTTTAAGAACTGACAAGAAACTAATATCATTCAAGTTCATATTGTTCATTATCATGGGAAGTTGTGACGAATTAATCGTAAATGAATATTTTTGTGTTGCGAGTTTCGATGTTAGATTTGGATGGTTCTCAAGTGTCTTTTCACGCAAAAACTTCTTAATATAGAATGTTTGACCAAGGACAGTAATAAATTTTGAAACGCGAACTGTGCCTATTTTACCGCTTTGCAACTCATAATTTTTGATTCTTTTGCATCTACCTATCGAGGTACGTTCCCACTGTGCAGATTCTTGCCTGCTCCTAACAACATACTCTTTCGCGACTTCAACTCCATTTTCTAAAAGTAAAAAGCCCGCAATTCGAACTAAGCAATCATAGTCTTGTACTCGTCTCCACTCTGCTGGGATCCACTCCATTCCACATATAGTTCCTAACAAACCGCCAGTCATTGAGGCGATTGTATCAGTATCACTACCTAAAGCATTTGCAGCAGATTTTATTCCCAATATTGGATTATTTGCATACTTTGAAGCCAAATAAATTGCAGCAACAGCGGCTATATCGCCTGCGCCATTAACTTTTTTGTCAAAACATCCAAGCTCCAAGAGTGTTTTAGCTTCGGAATCCAAAGCTCCTTTGCCGAGCGCTTTTGAAGAAATCTCCAAAGAACGCACAGTTGCTTCAACTGTACTATCCCATAAATCTCTATAATCAACTTCTTTATTAGCGGTATTTAACCAATCATCCGGTAAAACTGTTGGAAACCGTCCCCACTCCGATTTAGCTGAGCTTACAGCAGTAACCAATTCTCCGAAAGATAAAGTGGTCTGTTTTCTGATTAAATAGTATAGTGCATAAGCATAGCACAGTGCTCCCACAATCGCTCGCGGATGACCATGGGTCAGTATGGCATCAGTTATCACTTCATCTGCAATAAATTCAAAACTCAATAAACGAATGTGAAAAATAACATGCGGAAGAACGCGCATTGCGACACCGTTCCCTCCAGCATCAAAATAGCTTTTTATATTCTTATTTTTCCAGGGTTCAATTTTATTCTTCCAGGAGTTGGCAGCACGTAACATTGCACTGCCGCCGCCTCGTTCGTATTCAAGCCAAAATGGCAACTCATATGAAATAAAATGATTACTCCATAACTTCCCAGAGAGCAGACTGCGAGCGACCGCTAGGTTCATTTGTGTGTCATCGCTATATTCTCCTGCTAGAATTGTCTCTATATGATTCCAATACCTACCACCTGAACGCCTCTGCCATTCAACAAAATTGCTCATCTGAGTACCCTTTTTATTTGTATTACTTGCACGAAACTCATTAGGCCAACCAAGCGCATCGCCAATAGCAGATGCAACAAATGCGCCTATACATTTTTCATCCAATAGAGGTATTCCACTCATGTTATTCACCTCGATAATCATATTCTTTTTCCTGTGGTATTAGACCAGTGCGGACTTGCCTGCTCCAATCAGTATTACAAACACTTGCGGAAACAAACACCGACATATCCTTACCAATTGTCTTAAGTATTGCTCCTATATTGTTAGCGCTTTCCTCATTACCGACAATTATGCCGCTGATATATCGAAGAGGAACATTTTTATACACCAGTATCTCCGCTTGATCATCGGTAGGGCAGCACTCCAACATACTTGTAGGTCGATACCTCATTTTAATGGTAGGAGAGTTAAATACATCTGAGATATTAGTAACATCGTTCCTAATATATTTTCCAAATTTATATGCCGAATTGCAAGCAGAAAAGTGAAACTTTACATTCTTAAGTATATCTAGATCAATGACCAAGACAACCCATTCTTTAAAAATCTGGCTATCGTCGCGTTTCTTAACTAAATCCCAATACCACCCGTTTGGATATTGTATAGAACAGCAAACATAATTTGTTGCATTGTCATGCCGCTCCATATCATTTTGCTGTTTGATATCCTGATTTATAAAATCTGTGGCAAGTATGCCGTCTTCACTTGTAAGGATATGCACAAGGCTTTTTACTTTTGTAAAATGGCAAAGCCGCGTCACTCCTCTTTTTTGTAAATAATTATATGTAACAATATTGTCTATCACTTCCGCACCTCTTATCCATTTACCGATATATAGTTTTGTGAACCGCTAGGAAATAAAGGGGTAAGGGTAGTTGAATATGTCATGACCAATCCTTGTTTCGCTCGCGTCACCGCAACATAAAAGAGTTTAAGAGCATTTGCATATACTTTTTCCTTTGATTCGGCAGTTTCTAAATTGTCATGATCAGGGAAATCTTCCTCATTTAGGAATGGAATATATACGTTGTCAAACTCGAGTCCCTTAACTGAATAGAAAGTAGTAACATATGTACCATCAGAAAGGCTACTATTATTATCTTTCTTGATTTCGATCGCACTTATTCCAGCAGCACTTAATGCAACTAAAAATTGCTTTGCAAGTGTCCTGTTTTTCACAATGGTCACATTACGACCACTTCTATTTTTCAACAAGCCAACGATACCAGATATTTCTGCTAGACTATTCGCACACTTAACAAGCGTCGGCTTTACACCACCTGCTGGAATTTCAAACTTAGGTACTACATATTCTTCGCCTTTCATTTCCCATTTGGTATGTCTTGTAATGTCTTGGGCAAACAAGGCAATTTCTCTTGGGTTTCGATAATTATTTTCAAATCGCCATATCTTTTGAGTATTAATGCCTGACGCCCTCCATGACAGAGCATTCCCATATATCTGTTGCGCTACATCACCAAAGAATGTAAACGAACCGTTTAAAGCGGTTGCTTTGACAAGCGCTTTTAACATCATTGGTGAGAAATCCTGCCCCTCATCAACAATTATATGAGAATATCGTCTGGCAGAGATATCTTTAAGTAACGAATTGTAAACAGAGATAGCAATATCGTCCCAGTCATACAAGTATCCGGCATCTTCACGCTTTTTCTTATACACTTCATATACATGATAAAAAAATTGTCTATTTTCGCGACTGATATATGTATCAGCCCTACCTATACGTTCCATCTCTTTATATTGATCTAATGATTCAACCCCAAATTGCTCAAGGAACTGAATTTCCTCAATGAAAGTTTGAACTGGACGCGCAAATGTAGATTGCTTCGGATTTTGTTGATGTGCTGTCTTGACAATTGCTCCAATAATTTCTGCTTTTTCACTTTCGCTAATTACGCAATTATCTGTTTTCTTACCAGTGCTTTTTAGATAACCAAGCGCAAAGCGATGAAAGTTCTCCACAGTAACTCCATGTAAAGACGATTGAATGCCATTCATATATGCAACCAAAGCGCGATTGAATGTCACAACAAGAACCTTTGGTCGCCCGTTAAGGTATGATAACTTTTCAGCAAAGAGCAAAGCCATAGTCGTTTTTCCGCTTCCAGCGGTTCCCAAAATAACCGTATGTCCTTTGGGCTCTAACGCTAGTACATCCTTTTGTACTCCTTTGGGTTGTATTACCACTTACAGTCATCCTCCATTCACAATTTTATTTTGAAAGTAAATTCACATTATTATAATCAGTATTCTTCCTGGTAACTTCAATATATTTCATTAATAAATGGCCTCTCTCCATATTACATAAGATTATTTTAACGAATAATATTTCCTTTGATATCCTCAATAACATAAAATTCTTCAGTCTGCTTAATACTTATCAATACACTTTGTCTTTCTATGTATATATTAATCTGCTCTCCAGCCGCAAGTTCTGTTTTATGTGATCCAATAACATCCAAGTAATCAACTATATAATTAGGATTATTCAACAACCACTCAACAGCAGAAGCTGAAAATTGAACTTCTCCTTCCATAATATTAGAATATATTTTTTTATCAATATCTACGTTTATAGTATTTGTCTGCATGGGCAATACCGCTAATGTAAAAATAACAACGAGACATATTACAGAATTTCGTATTGATCCATAGGCAGAATAAATCATATTATTTCTTATTAGATTTTGGCTTATATTATTCTGCGTGCTTTCATAAATCGCTTTCTTATTACTACTATTTCTATCCTTTAAGGATAATTGAAAAAGAATGTTTTCTTTTACTAAGACTTGTATGGCAAGAAGCCCAGCCATAAGCATATACACAATTGAAAAGAGCGCTATAATAAATACCAAAATTCCCACTATCCTTGAAGAATATCTCTCAGCAATACTTTCAATAATTTTTGATATATTCAAAATAAGTGTAATTGAAATTGTCAAAGCTGCAATAATAGTCTTTGCCTTATCTTCAAATCGATTCTTGGTATCAACCGATTTATTATAGTCATCTTCTATATACTTAATATCAATATCTTCTATATTATCTGGTATTTCAACTTGTTCATAATTAATCTTTTTTTTGAGTTTCTTATTCGCTTTTCTCGAAGAGACCATTGGAACAATCATACTAATCATACTGTAATCCCTCCATTGCCTCTACAATTGCCAGACTAATATTCAAACCACATTTCACTTCAAGCCACCCCCATTCCCCTGTCGGATTTACTTCAATAAAATAGTAGCTGCCATCACAATACACCAAATCAATACCTCCAAAAATCAAGCCTAATCTTGACATTAAACTTTTTAACGCTTCTTCGATATCATTTGGTAATTTAAATTGAATATATTCCAATTCTTCTTTATGTTTTCTCCAGTCACCTGATATCCCATTCTGATGTTTTACTATTTGGACCGGAAATAATTTTTCTCCAACAAAAGTTATTCTACAATCTATCTTAGGTTCTAAAAGTTCTTGAACAAAGAAAGGTGCTAAACTCAAATCATATTCCTTAAGCTCTATCCCTTGAATAACATTTGAATATGTAAACATTTCTTTTTCTTTTTTTAAGTCATAAAACAAAGCCGTATCTAATGATTTTACCACATACATTTCATCTGCGTTTATATACACATCATCTGTATTAGTTACTAATGTCTTCGGAATTTCAAGTCCACATTCCTTAGCTGTTTTCAATTGAAATAATTTATTTTCAGCTTGATAAGTAAAAACCGGATGATTGATCCAATTTGCTTTTTCAAATACAATCAAATTTCTTAGAAAGGAACTCCATTGATTTCTTTCAAGTTGCTCTTCTACAGTCAGTTCCTTTTTACTATTCGTTCGCAAAAAAACTGGAGCTCTAAAATAAATTCCGATCAAACCATCGAAAGCAAGAAAATAATTATTATTCTCAATCGAAATACACATAGACCTCTTTTCTAAATCAACAACGATCTTATGTTTGCTTAATTCATCCCTGTTAAGTCTATAATACTTTTTCTCCAGTTTATACAATTGATAACAAACCAGGTCAGTAGAATAATCTATTGATGATGAAATAACCAAATATTCTATTCTATTCACCTTTTTGATCTTCTCCAGTCTCAACATCACATTTTTTTGTTTCTGGTTTTTCAGCATAGTCACTAATCATCATAACTTCCTCCGTTTTATCCATTCTCCAAAATCCACTTTCACGATCATAATGACAATTATCAGGAGTCAAACTTCTCTCGGGGCTATCATAAACAAATGATTTTTCTAATAAAATATGCTCTTTCATATAATTTCCCTTCCTTTACCCTTTGTTTGATAATAAACGCACTCTAATATTTCTTGCAAAAACTATCTTTGCTTATATTTTCTTCCATTATAAACCATCTACAAATAGATTTCAAAGATAAAATACAAATATCTACAGCAGTATTCGTATTTATACTATTAAATGAGTGCTTTTCCAAGCATTATTATAGATTATAATGATAACAATCATGCAAGGAGGTCCATATGATACTATTTTTTATAAGAACTACTTATCTGATTTATCTTAATTCTATTAAATTATTGTTTATTTACTATCAATAAAATAAGTGCACAAGCCCCTCTTCCATATTTTCGTCTTCTTCCATAACCTGTTCTACTGTAGCCATTCCTTTATTAAAAATCTCTACAGCATTTCCAAACCTTCCAATCTCTTCCTCATATTATGTATTTGTCACATGGGTATAAATATCAATAGTTGTACTGTAATGTTGATTTCCCATAATAGCCAGCACAACCTTAGGCTGCATTCCAACTTCAAAATAGCTACTACAGTACGTATACTGAATAGCATGTGGATACATTATATATCTTCAAGTAAAACAATAGAAAAACCGCTGAAAACACTGTGATATGATACCTTAAAGTAGGACCTGAAATATATAAACTCACTTGGGAGTGATTTTATGTCCAGAAAAAAAATTGAAGCAGTTGAAAAGGTAAAGATTGTTGAACGATATCTGAGCGGCGAAATTAGTCAGAGGACTGCCGCTCAGATATGTAAGGTACATTAGCGTAGTGTACAAGATTGGATTCGAATTTATCAGATGGAAGGTCCAACAGGATTATTAGAGCTTCCTCAAAATAGACATTATTCAAAAGAACTAAAGTTTCAAGCGGTCAATGATTATCTTTCAGGAGAAAGCCTGCTTGATGATCTGTGTGTAAAGTACGGGATTCGAAATCATTTTCAGCTTATGCAATGGATAAGGGTGTATAATGCTGGTAAGGAGTTAAAAGAACTTACTGGAAGTGCATCCATGAAAAAATCAAGAGAAACAACACCAGAAGAACGCCTGCAAATTGTAAAGGAATGTCTTGAGAATGGACGAAATTTAGGGGCAATGGAAATGAAATACAATTGGGTTATAAAGTATTAACAGATGGGAAGCATAGGGCTGGAGGACCGACGGGGGAGACGTGCCGGGTCCCAGCCAAGCCGTACACCGGAAGATGCATTGCGAGATAAGATTGCTGAATTGAAACGAAAGAATAAGGACTTCCAAATGGAAAACGACCTGTTAAAAAAATCAGGGAACTGGAAAGGGGGAAGCGCTTTTTCTAGTACACAGGCCAAGTGAATATCAGGCAATTAAAAACTGTCCCAAATAAAGGGATATCCGGTAGAACGGCTGTGCTGTTATCTCAACATTTCCCGGTCGGCCTATTACCACTGGCTCAAACATCCAAAGAGTGACAGTGAACTCAGAAATGAACGTATAGCAGAAGAGGTTGAAAAATACATAAGGCACATCCAGACATGGGATATCGTCGCATCCGCGATGAACTTGCTATGAACCACGGGATATCCGTAAACAACAAGCGGGTTCTGCGCATCTGCCGGAGCAGAGCTATTCAGTCCTCCGTTAAGTGGCGGCCAAAGAGCTGCACGAAATCAGACAAGAACCCGGCGCATCTCGCAAAGAATTTTCTACATCGGGAATTTCATGCAGATCAGCCAAATGAGAAATGGCTGGCTGATGTGTCGGAGTTCAAATATTATACTGGCATATAAGCCCATAAAGTATATTTAAGTGCGATTCTGGATTTGTATGACCGCAAAATCGTTGCATATAAGATAAGGGACCATAACGATAACCCGTTAGTGATGGATACCTTTGATGAAGCAGTCAGGAAAGAACCGGAGGCGCATCCACTATTTCACAGTGACCGGGGATTTCAGTATACAAGCGCAGCATTTTATAATCGCTTGAAGAAGTATCACATGAAACAAAGCATGTCAAGAGTTGCTCACTGTATTGATAATGGCCCTATGGAAGGTTTCTGGGGAATCCTGAAAAGAGAGATGTATTGTGGACATCGTTTTACCAATAAAATGAAATTGATGAAGCAGATATCTGATTATATTGATTACTATAATACCAGACGCTTGCAGAGAAAACTGCATGTGATGAGCCCTATGGACTTCTATGAACTTGGCAAACGGGTCTGTATATAGTTTCGTGTAAACTCATTTTACAGAGTTTCTTATTTTGGGCTTAATAAAGATACACAAAAATCCATGAAATGCAGTCAAGGCAAGGGTTCCAGCCTTTATGGCATTTCATGGATTTAGTAAAATAATTAAGGCTCCAAAATATCAAAAACACAGAATTTGAAACGGTCTCCTGCAAACGGCATAAAAATTCCGGTTCTATAATAAATATTGGGGTGCTAACTTTACCCCGATATTTTTTTGCATTAAAATGCACTTATAACCAGCCTGCCTATCCTTTCCGTCCTGCGACCAACACGATTGAAAGAAGGTAGATTTATAAGTGCACTCTCATTGTATCAATAAACTGTTGAATTTAGAAGATGTAATCGTAAAAAACATAAAACATTCAGACTCATTGATTACTATTCTTTTAGAAACAAAGCCATCCGAACAGGTTTGCCCTGTCTGCGGCACCATTACTAGGCAGATTCATGATTATGGATGCAGACAATTAAGGATATCCCCTTTCAGCTCAAACCAACTAACCTCTTACTGCGAAAAAGGAGATACTCCTGTCCATGTGGCAAACATTTCCATGAGAAATATACATGGCTACCAAGATATCAACACATGACAAAAAGACTTGCCATGTATATCTGTCATCAACTTAGGGAAACCATTAGTTATACCTATGTAGCATCACAAACAAACACTTCGATATCTACTGTTACAAGAGTTTTTGATCGCATTAATTATGATCGCCCCTCCATACCCAAGGTGCTCTCTATTGATGAGTTCAAGGGAAATACAGAGACAGGTAAATATCAATGTATTTTGGTCGATGGTAAGAAAAAGAGTATTCTGGATATTTTGCCAGATCGAACGCAACCTCATCTATGCAGCTATTTTCGCGAGGTTCCGAAAGCTCAGCGTAATCGAGTAGAGTTTTTCATCTCAGACATGTGGGAACCTTATCGTGATATTGCCAAAACATTTTTTCCAAAACGCTACTCTTATAGCTGACAAATATCATTTTATCAGGCAGATTACCTGGGCTATTGAAAATGTACGTAAAAGACTTCAGCGAACCATGTCTGTATCCTTGCGAAAGTACTACAAGCATAGCCGGCGATTGATATTAAGCCGATATGATAAGTTAAAGGGTGAGAGGAAGAAAGAATGTGACCTGATGCTTCTCTACAATGATGATCTTAGAAAAGCTCATTATTTTAAGGAATGGTTCTATCGAATATGTGATGAAAGTAGTTACTCGATTTTAAGAAGTGAGTTCTGGGATTGGATCAAAAATGCTGAAACCTGCGGAATCAAGGAGTTTGAAGATTGTGCTCGAACATTTCGTAACTGGTCAAAGGAAATACTAAATGCATTTAAGTATGGTTATACAAATGGTCCTACCGAAGGTTATAACAATAAAATCAAAGTACTTAAAAGAGTCTCATACGGGATAGTTAAATTTAATCGCTTTAGAAACAGGATTTTACACACGAGTTGCTAGAAGGAAAGAAATAATAGGCAGGCTTATTAAGTGTACCCAAAAATACATATAGAACTTCAAAACACTAAAATAGCTCTAAATCCAGTAGTGGGGCATGATTCATAAGAATCACACCCCAACACTTGACAAAGAGCCATAAAAAAGAGGCTTGAAAACCCGTTAAACACGCTATAAAACGCATCTTCGGGGCTTTCAAGCCACCTATCTTTCATAATGCAAAATTTGCATTACACACCCATCTGCTTAGCAATCTTCCAAGAGGAAGTTGCCTCTACATCTTGGCTTAGTTACCCATCTGCTTAGCAACTTCCTCTGCGAAGTTCTCGCTCTTCTTCTCAAGGCCCTCGCCTGTTTCGAAACGAACGAAACGCTTCACATTAACGGTAGCGCCAACCTGCTTGGATACATTAGCAAGATACTGGCCAACGGATACTTCACTATCTTTTACATATACCTGGTCAACCAGACAGAATTCCTTTAATT
>JAEZFH010000318.1 GCA_023437885.1 Bacillota bacterium
GTTCCCCTCCGGCCAGTGAGACTGCCAATGCCTCGGCATATGCGGATTTTCCGCTTCCGCTGCCCCCGATGACTGCTATAATCATAATTCCTCCATTGCTGCTAAAATCCTGTCCGGGCCGGTCACAATATCCTGACTTCCACTATCTCCTCCCTGGAAAGCGGGCATACTGTTCCATCCTGTAATCCTCAAAGGTAGTCCGTTCCTGATACACCGTCAGAACCACATCCAGCAGTGAAAGCATCATTACAGCACCCGTACCTTCCCCCAATGCCAGGGAAGCATCCAGCACCGGATGCAGATCCAGCTCTTCCAAGATCTTCTTCGCCCCTGGTTCCCTGCTCCTGTGGGAGGCTATCATATAATCCCTTGTTCCGGGAACCAGCCGCTGCGCCGTCAAGGCAGCTACCGCACTGATGACCCCGTCTATGATTACCGGTATGTGATTTACCGCTCCGCCGATGAATACCCCTGCCAGCCCGGCAATATCAAAGCCTCCCACTGCGGCGAGAATACGAAGCGTTTCATGGCTGTCCAACCGATATCTGTCCAAAGAATCCCGAATTACCCTGCATTTATGCTCCAGACCTCCAGCGCTGAGACCGGCTCCCTTTCCGGTGATTTCTTCCACCCCGCAGGGAAGCATTGCCGCTGCCATCGCACTGCTGGTTGTGGTATTGCCGATCCCCATCTCGCCGGTTGCCAATATCTTATATCCCAGGGCTGCACATTCCGATGCTAGAGCAAAACCTACACCGATGGCTTTTAATGCCTCTCCCTCTGTCATGGCTGGCTCTCTTCTGAAATTTTTCGTACCCGGAGCTATTTTATACGGAAGGAGTCCCGGGATTGTATCCTCCCGGTTAATTCCGATATCCACAGGAAATACATCTGCCCCGGCCATCCTCGCCATCTTACAGACGGAGGCAGCCCCCTTCACCAGATTGGCGGCAACAATCGCCGTAACCTCCTGGCCTGACTGACTTACTCCCTCATTTACAATTCCGTTATCCGCACACATGATAATTACTGCCTTTTTGGAGAGGTCAATCTGTGTGCTCCCCGTCATTGCTCCGATTCGTGAAATAATACCTTCAAATTCCCCAAGTCCGTCCAGTGGCTTTGCAATTCCGTCCCATATTTCCTTTATGCTTTGCTGCAGATGCCTGTCCGGCGGATCAATTTTAATACTCTCCAACTCTTCCCGCGTCATATCCATCCTCATTTCCCACGCCTTCTGGCATACTCCCTGCCTCAACTGCAGGATATTTTGCCTGTCCGCAGCAGGCGGTATGGAGCATACCTGAGTGAGCTTCCGAATAAAGTTACCATGATTTCTACTCCAGCGTTCCTGCTAATTGATCCATGCATTATTTAGAAGCCTTTTATTCTCAACCTTCCATGATCCGGTAAATCGCCTTCATGTCCAGATATTCCCTTAATGTGTCCGCCAGCTTGTCGTATTGGGATTGCTTAAAGCTCTCATAATCCATCGTAAGCCCGCTCTCCAGGGACAGTCCCTTTCTCGCAGCAAGCTCTCTGACAATGACCTCTGCTATGGAACCTTCATCAAAGATCCCATGCACGTAGGTTCCATAGATATTATCCTCAGCAATTCCATCGGTCTTATCCTGCCTCTCCAGCCCGTCGGCCAGAGTGCACAGGGACCGGCAGCCTGCATCCACCTTACTGATACCCATGTGTATCTCATATCCCTTTATCTTCATGCCGGACAGCGTGGATAATTCCCCGGGCAGATCTCCGAAGGTACCTTTTACCTGGGTTCGTACTTTCTCCCTGTCCATGACTGTCTCCATGGGCAATAGCTCCATGCCACGGATCACACCGCCTTCCTCAACGCCGTGGGGGTCCGCTATGGTGCGTCCAAGCATCTGGTATCCCCCGCAGATTCCAAAGATAACACAATCCTTCTTTCTCTTTTTTATAGCTGCTTCCAATCCGTTCTGCCGCATCCACCGCAGATCACCGATGGTGTTCTTACTGCCCGGCAGTATGATCATATCAGGATGATGTAATTTAGAGACAGAGTCCACATAGCGGACAGATACTCCCCGGATTCTCTCAAACACCGTAAAGTCTGTAAAATTAGAAATCCTGGGAAACCGAAGGATTGCAATATCAATCTGAGCCTCTTCCCTATGATCAAACCGTTGTGTCAGACTATCTTCATCCTCCAGGCTGATATTCATATAAGGAACTACTCCGATTACCGGCACGCCGCTTTTTTCTTCCAGCATATCGATTCCCGGATCCAGGATTGACTTATCTCCCCGGAATTTGTTGATGATCAGCCCCTTTACTCTTGCTTTCTCCTGTTCCTCCAGGAGCATCAGGGTTCCAAGCAGCTGGGCAAAAACTCCTCCTCTGTCAATATCCCCGACTAATATGACTGGCGCGTCCAAAATTTCCGCCAGTCCCATATTTACAATATCATTCTCCTTCAGATTGATCTCCGCCGGGCTTCCTGCTCCTTCCACAACGATAACATCCGCCTGTTTCTCCAGCTCCTGATAGGCACTCTTAATATCGGGAATCAGCTTTCTCTTGTAAGCAAAGTAATCCCTTGCATTCATATTGCCGATGACTTCCCCATGGACAATTACCTGGGAACCGATATCATTGGTGGGTTTTAATAAAATTGGATTCATCAGCACCGACGGCTTCATGCCTGCTGCCTCCGCCTGCATTACCTGGGCTCTTCCCATCTCCAACCCCTCCTCCGTAATATAGGAATTGAGGGCCATATTTTGGGATTTAAAGGGTACCACCCGGTAACCGTCCTGCTTGAAAATTCTGCACAACCCGGCTACCAATAAGCTTTTCCCTGCATTTGACATTGTTCCCTGAACCATTATTACTTTCGCCATAACAAAAAAACCTCCATTGCCACAAAAAAGGCATGGAGGTAAAATTAGACATAATCGGACCTGTCTAATGATTACAAACCAGTTTCTCGTGGCTGTTACATCTTCATCTAAGGCAGGTCTCCTGGCTGAAAGATCATCGTTAACGGCAGCCTTCCCGATTATATAATCAGTGACTTATTTGCCGCAACTCCCTTATCACAGTGACGAGTTCGTACAGGATTTGCACCTGTTTCCCTTTTCATCAGAACCACGCATATGCTTTCTGACACCTTAAATGTATTTAATTGTTTTATATTCTTATTATATAATAATTTCTGTACTTTGACCAGTACTTTCTATTCATAAATAACGTTATTTATCCTGTAAAGTCTATACGAGTTATCCATCATATAGATGCAGCAGAATAACATCGTGGAAGAACCGTGCTGCAGAGCATGTTATCTTCATTCTTCAAGAATAGGAGGTAGTGGTGTTCTGACCATCTCAAATAATACCTGAAAGAATGCCCTTCCTCATCTGTCCAAAGTTCTCAGATATACATCAATATAATCTTTATATTCCTGCTCCATTTTCTCCGGCAGCCTTCCGATCTCAAAAAAGCTTAGGCCCATGCTTTCTTCCCCGTCGGGCTTTAGATCCCCCGTATAATCCCGGGTTAGATATACTGCTGTCACGGAATAGAACTCATCTTCGTTTGGATTTTTGAAAAAAAATTCTTCCCCGGACAGCACATCAAGCAGTACTAAATTGTTGATGCAAAGTCCTGTCTCCTCAAGCACTTCCCTCTTTGCTGTACCGGTCAAAGACTCACCTAGATTCATTAACCCTCCTGGCAATCCCCAAAAACCATTTTCTCTTTCCTGCAGCAATATTTCTCCCTGCCGGTTCAAGATAATAACAACGGAGCCCGGCAGTATGATTGGTTTATGCCCTACATATTTACGTAATTCTTTATAATACTCCAATACAGCTCTCCCTTCTCAGAAAAATTTCCAGAATATCTTAAGTTATTGTAGCTGTATGATTGCCCTCAATAATCCACTTTTCCTTTGATACAGGCTTCCTTTGATGTAAATTCCCTTCTTTATCCACTCTTCTTTGGGTGGTTTCTCCCAGTTGGTACTGCTGTTCCTCTTCGATTATAACACAGCATCATCTATTAAGATACCGATAAAAAAGTGCCGGCATGCTCAATGCCGGCACCCTGAAGCAAACCCAAATAAGGAATTTGACTTCTATTATTTGGGTATCATCTTAACTTCATCTTCTGCAATAAGGTCCTCAAAATCTCCGACTGAGCGGTCAGCTCCTCACTTGCGGCAGCGCTCTGCTGCGCTGTAGCCGAATTAGATCTTACCGTATCCGAGATACTGGTAATCTGCGCAAGCACCTGCCCGACCGCCTTCTGCTGCCGGTTGGTCTCCTCTAAAATCCGGTTCACCGCATCCGCCGCCACATCGATACTGTCCGAGGTATCCTTCAGTACCAGGGCGGTATTCTTCACCTCAGTATCCCCCTGTAATACAGCTTCCTGAGCCTCCCGGATCATTGCCTCCGTCTGCTTTGCGGCACCCACACACCGCTCTGCCAGCCTGCCCACCTCATTAGCCACTACGGTAAAGCCCCTGCCTGCTTCCCCGGCCCGGGCCGCTTCTATCTGGGCATTCAGTGCCAGAAGATTCGTCTGGTCGGCAATCTCATTGATGCTTTGGAGAACTGCACTAATCTGCTGGTTCTTATCCCGTATCACATACATGGTGGTTACCATGCCGTTCATTTTCAACTGTCCCTCCTCCGCCGACTTCCTGGCACTTCTGGATAGCTTATCCGCAGTCTCGCAAAGGCTTTCATTGGATCTGGCATTATCGGAAATTGCAGTTATGGCTTCGGAGATCCCCTGGATCGCAATATTCTGGTCATTGGTCCCCTGAGCCAGATCCATGGCGCCCTCCGAGACCTGGCGGGCTCCTGCATATACCTCATGGGAAGACTGCTCGATCTGCCGGAATACCTGGTTGAGAAAGTCCAGTATCCTGACCAGGGAATTCTGGATCGGCTTAAAATCACCGGCATATTCCTGACTTAGGTCAAATGCCAGGTTATTATCCACAATATGCTGAAGCCTGCCGGAGATATCCCGGATATAGATGTTCAATGCTTTCACCGTATCCGACAGGCTTCTTGCCAGAACACCGATTTCATTCTCTCCCTCCGGAATAATCTCAACCTGGAGATTCCCCGCAGCAATCTGCCGGGAGGCTTCCGTCAGAGTTTCCAGAGGCCGGCTGATGCCCCGGATCGTATGCTTCACCCTCCGGATGATGTAGGAAAGCAATAAGCAGATGATAAGGAGAGCTGCCACAGTCGCCGTAATACCGACCAATAGGAAGCGATTGCTGGTCTCCTCTCCCCGCATGCTCATATGGGTGAATAACCCCTTAATCTCGCTGTCCAGCTCTTCTGCAATCCTTGATGCATCATTGCTGTAAAGCTTCATTGAATTATATTTTCCCTGCTCCTTCTCATACCGGAGAATATTCTCCTTTACAGAAATATATTGTTCCAGCAGGCCTATCATACGGTTGTATATTTCTTCGCTTTGCTTTTCTGCCATAATGCCTGCCAGGTCTCCGGCATTTTTCAGCAGTTTCTGTGACATAGCTTCGATATCACTGATATTTTCTGTCAGGGTATCTGATTTTGCGTCATATACCAGATAGCGCAATCCGGAGTGCAAGGAGTAAAACTCCAGCTCCAGGCTTCCTATCTTCCCCTGCCCCGAGCCGTAGGTTTCAAATACCGATTTATTTACCAGAGTAATTGTTACTGTAAATATCAGCAGAAGTACAAACATTACTGACAATACACTGACCGATCCGTAAAAGGTATCCTTCAGCTGTCTGCCGACACTGTTCTTATTCCCCTGTTCCTTCGTCCGGAGCAGAGGGGTTCCCATCCTTTTTATCATATGCTTCATCTGTTCTTACCCTCTTATGATCCATAATGCGGTTAATAATATCCGCAATCGCATGTTCATCGTTACTGACTGTAATCACATCCGCTATTTCCTGCAGGGGGGCTACTGCGTTCCGGGTTGCGATACCGACATCCGCAGCTCTTATCATCTCCATATCGTTATAGTAATCCCCCACCGCATATATTTTTGCTTCCTGCCCTATGTACTTGCGTACCTGATCCAGGGCACTTCCCTTGGATACTCCTGCCGGCAGCAGCTCAAGATATACCTCGGAGGAATACACCCATTGAAGGTCCTTTTCCAATTCATAAACCTTAAGCTTCTGTTCCAGGGCAGCCAACTCCTCATGCTCTGCACAGAGCAATATCTTAATCCAGGGCTCTCCGGTTAATTCCTCCATCCTGCCAAATCTGCAGGGCTGGTGCAGCGTTACTACCTTCTTATCCGCATATGCTTCGGAAGATATAAAATAGCTCATGTGGGGGCAGAAAACCTGAATCATCACCCTGGGGTGCCCGGTCAGGCAGTCCTTCAGGAACAGGGAAAGTCTTTCCTTCTTTAATTCGTGATAGGCAATGAACTCCTCTTTATTAAAGTCGTAAAGCCCTCCTCCATTATATAGAATACAGGGTATGTTCATTCTGATATCCTCCAGAAAGCAGACGGAATTCAACTGGTTTCTGCCGGTTGCAATTCCGAATAAACCTCCCCGGTCCATAAACCTCTGCAACGCTTCCCTGTTCCGGGAAGACATCCTCCCCTCAGAATTTAATAAAGTTCCATCCATATCGCTGTATAATACTATATTCTTATAATCCATTTTTTCCTCCTGTCCTGAGTAAGCTTCTTCACATCCGGACAATACACACCTTTTCGTGCCGGATATAACAGATTTCAGTTCTTGGGGCAAAGCACCTTTCGTGTGGCCTTCTTAAAGCTTCGGTCTTTCAAAAGCTTTTCCCCTTCCCTGCCCTCTGGTGCTTACTCAGTTTCTCTTCTTCACAAAGCCCGTGGGTGACATTGATGTATATTTCTTAAATACCATGCAAAAATGCTTATAATCGGTAAAGCCCGTCATATCGGAGATCTCATAGACGCGGTACCTGCCCGTATTTAATAATTTAATCGCCTGTTGGACGCGGTAGCTGTTCAACAGATCCAAAAAGGAATGATTTGTTACTTCCTTGAATTTACGGCTGAGGTAACTTGCGCTGACTCCAAGCTCATCGGAAATCGCTTCGATTCCTATCTTTTCCATATAATTCTTCTGAATTTTCTGAAGCGCCTTGGCAACATAGCCGCATTCCGAATTGTCCAGCTCCATGAGCTTGTTTAAATCCATGCGGGAAGAGGAGTTCCTGCTGTTCTCCATGGCAAGCTCGGCTTCCTTGCTCATATCCAACTGATCATGAAGCTCCTGGATTACCTCCACGATCTTATCCTCATCGATGGGCTTGAGCAAATACTCATAAGCCTTTAATTCAATTGCTTTCCTGGCATATTCAAACTCCGCGTAGCTGGTGATTATAATGCTCTTGAACTTAACGGCTTCCGAAGCCTGACGGATCATTTCTATTCCGTCCATTTTCGGCATCCGGATATCCGTGATCACGATATCCGGCCTATGCTCCATGATCTTTTGGAGCCCTTCCTCCCCGTCGGCAGCCTCGGCAACAACGATGCAGTCCATACTGAGCCAATCTATTGTAAAAACCAGCCCTTTTCTGATAATATCCTCGTCCTCAGCGATTAATATTTTAAGCATCTTTCCCTCCCTGGCTTTGCATTGCCTGTATTTCCTCATAGCACATCGGTAATATCACCTTCAGGGACGTTCCCTTCCCCCGCTCGCTCTCAATCTGTATTCCATAGGCTTCCCCGTATCTAAGCTGCAATCTCCGGTTAATATTATATATGCCGGTATGGCTGCTCCGATTGGTACTGCTTCCGAGTATCTGCCTGATTTCCTCCAAAACCTTGGGCGTGATCCCTATGCCGTCATCCGTGCAGATAACCACCATGTTGTCCTCCTCCCGGTATCCGGTAATCTCAACCACCAGGTGCTCCCTGTCCTCGAAGCCGTATTTGATGGAATTTTCTATCATGGGCTGCACCAACAGCTTTGGAATGATACAATCCTCGATCTCCGGAGAAATATCGATGTCATACTGAAAGCGCTGATTAAACCGGTATTTCAGCAGGCTCAGATAATTCTCGGTATAGGCGATATCCTCCTTCACCGTGACCTCCTCCCGGGTATTGCTGATGCTGTATCTTAGCAGCGTGGACAGATTCTGCACCATCTTGCTGGCGGAATCCGGATGCAGCTTGCACATAAAACGGATATTCTCCAGGGTATTGAACAGAAAATGGGGATTAAACTGGGATTGGAGCTGCTTTATCTGGGACTGGACCACCAGCTTGCTCATCTCCTTATTCCGCTCAATCTGCTCCTTTAAGCTGTCCAGCATCTGGTTGTACGCTTCTGCAATCGTCCGGAACTCATCATTTCCGGAGATGTAGATATGAGTATCCAGATCCCCTGCCTTTGTTCTGGCGAAGGTATCGATAATCGTATACAGATCCTTCGTTTTATTCACCGCCATCTGCTTGGAATTGATCAGCACAAAGATGATCAGGGCGGTAAAAACAAAAAATAAAATAAAAACAATATATTTTAAGATCAAAATCTGATTGCTTAAATTGGAGATGGAGTAAATATGGATCTGATTTTCCTTTATTTTGCCCTGTGAGACAAAATACCTGCTTTCCCCGCTGCTGATGCTGCTGTTGCTCTTTTCCACCTTAAGGTCAAAGCGTTCCAGAGTATCCATAAAATTATAATTATTGGTTACAAATACCCATCCGTTCTCATCTGTAATTACCGTCTGGGAGGCCATCTTGGCAATATAGACCTTGAATTGCCCGCTGTCAATCACAAAGGTGGTATACCCGTTGATTTCACCGTCCTTTTGCATTGCCCTTCCGATTACCATCTGCATGTTCTCCGAATCATTCTCCTGCAGCAGCTTGATTGCGATTTTATCCGGGTTTTGTTTCATGATCCGGAAAATCCCCCAGTTGCCCGCATACCTGCCGTTCAGATACTCCGGCACCTTTGTCGTACGGGTCAGCACCGGCTC
>JAEZFH010000382.1 GCA_023437885.1 Bacillota bacterium
GATCACAGGGGCGTGCATCAAACAAGAGCATCTTATCCCAAGTATATGGGAGAATATGCACAGGATCATTGCAGGATTGAAGATCAGTCAGAGGCAGTAGGCCATGCTGTGAGAGCAGCCCTCATGTATACCGGACTGGCAGCAATCGGCATGGAGACCGGAGAGGATAAGTATCTGGAGGCGGCAAAGAGGATATGGGATAATGTGGAGCAAACGAAACTTCATGTCAGCGGCGGGATCGGTGCGGTGCATAATGAAGAACGCTTCGGATACCAGTACAGCCTTCCAAATGACGCTTATCTGGAGACCTGTGCCGGAGTAGCACTGGCCTTCTGGGCAGGTGAAATGCATCAGGCCTTTGGTGACAGCAGATATATGGATGTGTTTGAAAATGCCTTGTACAATAATGTATTGCCCAGCCTGTCCGAAGATGGTGTGCATTATTTCTATGAAAATCCGCTAATTAGCAATGGAACCATCGAACGCTGGTCCTGGCATAATTGTCCCTGCTGCCCTCCTATGTTCCTGAAATTAATTGGAGGGCTCCAGGATTATATCTATTCCTTTGATGATGACAGGATCAATGTCAATCTTCATATCGGAAGCACCGGACAGATTAGGATGAAGGAAAGAACAATTATAGTGGAGCAGAAAGGCTGCGGTCTTCCCTGGACGGGGAAAAATCATATTGTACTTCACCTAGAACAGGAGGCAGAGTTCACTCTTGCCATCCGTAAGGTGTCCTGGTCCAAAAACTTCTGTGCGACGTTCAACGGGGAAAGCTACAGTTCCTGTGATGAGAATGGCTATATAGCCATCAAAAGAAAGTGGAAAGACCGGGATGAGATTGCTATTACCATGGATTTGCCGCCGGTTAAGCTTGAGGCACATCCTTATGTCAGTGCGGATGTGGGCAGAGTAGCCCTGCAAAGAGGACCTTTATTATATTGCCTGGAGGAGGCGGATAACCCTGACGGGACGGACGTGATTTTGGGGACGGATAAACTTCGTACCGAAGAAAAGGATATTTGCGGAAAGGCAGTATGCATAACCGGAAAGTGTGCCGATGGGAAGGAATTTATCGCAGTACCATATTATTTATGGAATAACCGGGGAAAGGGTACGATGAATGTGTGGGTGAAGCAGGAGGGAAAGGACCCGGACCATGGACCGGCGGGAGTAATTGCGGGAGATTATGCAGCCCATATGACCGGAAATCATGGACCGATTCAGGATAAGCAAAGGTGGGAAGGAAAGCTCTATCAGGAATATTGCTCATTGGATGAGATCAGCCCCTGATGAAAACAAATGAGAGAACTAACAAGAAACAAGGGGCCTATGTCATTCCGTCTATTCATCGGTTTCCTTAGATTAATACATATAAACAAGAGGTTTAGTCCCGTGTTCACTCCGGCTAAACCTCTTGTTTTTGTGTAATTTCATTATCCGGCTGTTTTTCATTATAGGATAATTGCTGAATGAAGTCGTTTATATCAATCAAGTTTTTTTGAATTGTTTCATGATCTTATGAGCAGTTCATTTGTTCAGGTCAGATTATGCAGGTTGCGGACATATGGACAAATAACCGGTTATTGCTTATAATAAATGTAAATATAAGCAAAAGAGGGGTATGATAAATGCCGGATAAGAAAACCAATGTCACTATAAAAGATATCGCGAAAAGAACAGGGTATAGTGTGAATACTGTGTCAAGAGCATTAAGGGGAAAGGCGGATATTTCACTTGCAACACAGCTGAGAATTAAAGAAATTGCCCGTGAAATGGGACATGTGAACAATATGCTGGCAGCATCCCTAAGATTAGGCTATACCAATACGGTAGCGGTTATTTTAGGTGATATTTCAAACCCGCATTTTGCAATCATGATGAAGGATATAGAATCACAGGCCCGCCAATATGGCTACACCTCCATTCTTTTTAATACTAATGAAGAAGAGGAACAGGAGCTGGAAGCAATCAACTCTGCATTGAATAAAAATGTGGACGGAATTATTATCTGTCCGACGCAAAAAAGTCCCTGCAATCTGGAATATCTGAGGAATACCGGTCTGCCTTTTGTATTGATCGGACGTTATGATGAGGATTACAGCTATGTCGTCTGCAATGATGAATTAGGCGGATATCAGGCCACCAAGGCATTACTGGATGCGGGACATAGAGAGATCCTAATGCTGCATGGCGCCACTTATATTTCCAGTGCGAGAGAACGTCTGAAAGGCTATCGAAGGGCTTATGCGCAGGCAGGCATTCCTGTAAATGAGAAATTAATTTGGGAAGTGCCTGTTATGGCTAATGGCTGTGAAGCCATATTAAAGTATTTGGATGAGGAGGAAATAAAATATTCAGCGATCTTTGCCTTCAGTGATATGCTGGCCTGGGAGGCCTGGTGCTGTCTGCAGCAGCGCGGACGGAACGTGCCGAAGGATTGCTCGCTGATCGGCTTTGATCATATACAGTCACGGATGAGCTTACCTTTTCGTCTGACCACCATAAGCTCCTATAAAGGGCAAATGTCTGTAGCAGCAGTAGATATCCTTGTCCGCCAGATGAGGGAGAAGAGCGGGAAGGAGCAGGTAGTGATTGACACCGCTCTGGCCGAAGGAGATACGGTTGCAATGCACAGGACCTTTTCCGCTTCTGATTAACAAAGTAAGCATGTCTTGAATTAAACGAAGCTTTGATGTATAATTATAGCTATTCTAAGCTTCGTGAGGAGATGATATTTTGTCACATACTCATTACTATATAGAGAATCCGAAGGGACAGATTTTGTCACTCAATCCGGAGCTTTTATATACCGGATTGGTTGCAGATGACCCGAATTGGTTTAATGTCAGGCACCTTCATGATACTTGCGAAATGCTGTATGTTGCCAGCGGAGAAGGCCAAATTACCGTTGATGAAACAACATATCAGCTCAGAACGGGGCATTTAATTATTATCAATCCCTATGTATTTCATGAAGAACGCACTGCGAAGGAGAATCCGCTGCAATTATTGTTTTTATCAATGAAGAATTTTGCATTGCCGGATCTGAAGATTAATCATCTTATAGATGATAAAACCTGCCCTGTGATCGATTGCGGTAACTATAAGCATCAGATGGATACCTATTTTCGTATGCTCTTAACGGAATCTGCCAATCAAATTCAGCATTACCAGCAGATAACCAAGAGCTTGTTGATTGCAATTATCGTATTGACACTGCGAATGCTGAGCATTGGCGGCAACGGCCAGGAAGAGATGTCTGCGAATTGCCAGAAGGTAAGAGATTATCTGGATAAAAACTATACGGAGCAAATCACCCTGGAATCCTTATCTGAGATGGTATATGTCAGCAAATGTTATTTATCACATATGTTCAAGGAGCAGACAGGCATATCGCCGATCAAATACTTAACTCAAAAAAGAATTGAGAGTGCCTGTGGTTTATTAAAAGAGACAGATATGTCGGTAAAGGAGATCAGCAGAACGGTGGGATATGAGAATCCGTTATATTTTAGCCAGGTGTTTAAGAATGTGATGAATGTATCCCCTCTGGAATACCGCAATACTCATTTGAAAACCAAGAGAGTACCTGCTGCTGACAATGACTGACTGTAATGACTATAACGTAGGATAAATGCAATATGTAAATGTAATACGTAAATGCAATATGTAAACGCAGTAAGTACAATACAATAAACAATAATAAAAACGATAGTGAGCATCATAATAAATACGGTAATAACCCCAATAATAAAAACAGTAATATGTACAATGGTAAGTACAAAATCAGGTACAAAAGTATATACAATAAATAAAATTAAATAGGGAAATACATAAATAATACAACAGATATATGAAAAATTGCGGTTAAAAACAATATAAAGAACAAAAATATATATATCTTAAATAAAAACCAATGGTTAAAGAAGGCTTTATTTCTATTGACCATTGGTTTTTTTATGCGATTTTTGCACCTGGCTGCAGGATAATACAAAATACCTTAAAAACAGGGGCTATTATCGGAGACTGAGATTTCCGGGGCTTGTACAATATATTATATAACAGGTAAATACCAAGAATGAATAAAACAAGAATGCCTATATAGACAACATGATCGCTTATGTACATCCAGGCCTGATTACGGGATAATGAACCTATGTAACGCGGACGGAAGATACTCCCCGTTACAAAAGCCGAAATTGAGAAAAATGAAAGGAACGGTTAACATGAATTCGAATCCTAAAATCGGCATAAGGCCAATTATTGATGGAAGACGCCTGGGTATTAGAGAAGGCCTGGAGGATAAAACCAGAGCCATGGCGGAGGCAGCAAAGCTGCTCATAGAAGAAAATGTTACATACCCGGATGGAACCCCGGTGCAATGTATTATCTCAGCTTGTTCGATCGGCGGAGGAGAGGAGGCGGCACGGTGCGCGGATCAGTTTTCCAGGGAAAATGTATGTGCAACCTTAAGTGTCACTCCCTGCTGGTGCTATGGAAGTGAAACAATGGATATTAATCCAAAAACAATAAAAGCAGTATGGGGATTTAATGGCACAGAAAGGCCCGGAGCAGTTTATCTGGCAGCGGTAATGGCAGCGCATAATCAAAGAGGACTGCCTGCATTTTCAATCTACGGTCATGATGTGCAGGATCTGGCGGATAACCGGATACCGGAGGATGTACAGGATAAAATTCTCCGCTTTGCAAGAGCAGCGACTGCGGTTGCACTTATGGAAAACCGTGCTTATGTAGGCATAGGCTCTGTGTCCATGGGGATTGCAGGCTCTAATGTGGATGCCCAGTTTTTGCAGGACTATCTGGGGATCAGGGCAGAATGGGTCGATATGACTGAGGTTCTGCGAAGAATACAGTATGAAATCTATGACAAGGACGAATATCATAAGGCGCTTGCCTGGGTGAAGCAAAACTGCAGGGAAGGCTATGATAAGAACCCGGAGGAGATCAGACATACGGCAGAACAAAAGGCGGAGGAGTGGGAACGCTCCGTGAAGCTTACACTGATCTGCAAGGATATTATGCATGGGAATCCCAAATTGGATCAACAAGGCTGGTATGAGGAGGCCTTGGGGCGCAACGGCATTATGGGAGGATTTCAAGGTCAGAGAATGTGGTCGGACTGGTGCCCGAACGGAGATTTTACAGAAGCACTGCTCAATACCAGCTTTGATTGGAACGGCAAGAAACAGCCGGTGATATTTGCAACGGAAAATGACCATCTGAATGCGGTGTCCATGCTGTTCGGACATTTGCTTACGGGAGCAGCAAGTATTTTTGCGGATGTAAGAACCTACTGGAGCCCGGAGGCGGTGGAGAGGGTAACCGGATGGAAGCCGGAAGGAAGAGCAAAGGAGGGCTTCATCCATCTGATTAATTCCGGAGCGGCAGCCCTGGACGCAACCGGAGCAGCCAAATCGGACGCAGGTCCGGTAATGAAAAAGTGGTGGGATATGACCCAGGAGGACATCGATGGATGTCTTCAGGCAACCGATTGGTGCCCTGCGGATTTGACCTACTTCAGAGGAGGCGGCTTCTCCTCCCATTTTAGGACGAATGCTGAAATGCCGGTTACATTAATCAGAGTTAACCTGGTTAAGGGTATTGGTCCGGTGCTTCAATTCGCGGAAGGATATACGGTGGTCCTTCCTGAGCATGTACATACGGCGATTGATCAAAGAACCGATCCCACCTGGCCTACCACCTGGTTTGTACCGGTGCTGACCGGAGAAGGGGCATTTTGCGATGTATATTCCGTAATGGCCAATTGGGGCTCCAACCATGGTGCCTTTGTAAATGGGCATATCGGCAAGGATTTAATCACCCTGGCTTCTATGCTGAGAATCCCGGTATCGCTGCATAATGTTGCAGAGAAGGATCTCTTCAGACCCCATGCCTGGAGCGCTTTTGCCACTCAATGCCTGGAATACGGCGATCATAAGGCTTGTGAAACCTACGGACCAAGATACCGTTAATTTTACATGAGGAGATAATACGGTGATTAGCATTGGAAATGACTTGATTGAGATACAGTTTGATGAGAAAAATGGTGCGGTGCGTAAAATTATTGATTGCAGCAGGGATAAAATTCTTCTGGAGAATTCCTTAAATGAAGTATTTTTGTTGGAGTACAACGAAGAAGAGTATGAGGATACCTTTGAGACCTTCCGGTATGAGCAGGAGGAAAACGGGTTAAAGCTGCAATGGAGGATCAATGCAGAGGTTGAACTGACTGCAGCCTGGCAGATTGATGAAAATTCCATCGTTACAGAATCCCAGGTCAGCAATGCTGCCGGTCAGAAGATATGCAGTGTGGAATATCCCCTGCTGGACGGCCTGCTGAATTTAAGGGATGTTTATAGCGGTAAGGAAGCCGACCATAGAAATTATGTGGCACATTCCTATGCAACCGGCTTCCTGATGGAAGAGCCTTTGGATCATTTTAAGGAAGGGGAGGGCTTTCGCTATATGCCTTACCCTGAGAGCTTTTCCGGGGCATCCATGCAGTTCTTTACCTATTTCTGTGAAGGAAAAGCCGGTCTTTATTTTGCTGCCCGGGACGGGGAGTATTATCAGAAATGGCTGAATTTCTATAAACATAACGGAAAACTCAGAGCCAGCCAAATTAGTGGATATGAGGATATCGGTGCTAATAAAGGCATTCATGCACCCTGGAAATTCGAAATAACCCTGACGAAGGGAGACGGATGGTATGAAGCTGCGGATATTTATAAAGAATGGGCGCTGCAGCAGACCTGGTGCCCGAAGCACAAGCTGAAGGACCGGCCGTACAGTCAAAAGTCGTCCTGGCTGTTGGAGGAAGTGGGTGCCTGTACCTTTGGCATCAATGCCTGCCATGACCGCTCCTTATGGCTGGAACGCTATTCGGAGGATATTAAGACACCGATATTTCATGTGCTGGGTCCGGACTGGAGCCAGGTAGAACAAAATTATTATAATTCACTTCCGGGCGGTTATCATGACTGGTTTCCAACCAGGTTTGATAAAGCCAATCTGGATATGATCCATAAGAAGGGTGACCGGTTTGCCCCCTTTGAGTTCGACTTCCTGGTAGCAATTGATAAGGATGAGAGCGATGCCATCTGCAAAAGTCTTCAAAAATGGCCTCAGAAACCCAAATCAAAGGATGAATATAAATTCACCATGCTTTGTCCGGTCTGTGACTATACAAAAGAGCTTCATGTAAAAAGAGATCGGCAGGTGTTAAGAGAGAGTAACTGTGATTCCATGTATTATGATATTTCTGCAAATAATATCATAAAAACCTGCATGAGTGATGAGCATGAGCATCCGGTAGGAGCCGGAAGACAGATGACCCAGGCTTACCGGGAGATCTATACCCGGACCAGGAATGAGTTGTCGGAGGAAAAGGGTCATTATGTACCGCTGGGTACGGAAATGATGAACGAAGTCTTTCTTGACTGCCTGGATTATTATCAAGCGAGAGCGAATGCCCAGCCCTGCTCCTTTTTGGAAACAGGGATATTCAGAAATATAATAAAGCAGGGAAAAGCCCAGATCATACCAATGTTCCAATATGTATACAGCGGATATGCACCTTTGCGTATGGATGGGTGGGGCAAATTAGCAAAGGAAGGAGGAGACCTGATTTACCACACCATTGCCAAGACCTATCTTTGGAATGGCCTGTTTGAAATAAACAGTGAGTACAGTGAGATGGAGGCAGTCGGAGAGCATACCAACAGCTCCGAGGAGCATTATTGTCAATTTAAACATGTTGCTTTCCCATATGATAAATCGATTGCCGACTACCTGGCTAAATTCGCCTCGTTTAGAACCGGAAGGTACAATAAATACCTTGCCTACGGTGAGATGAAGCGACCCCCCAGGATCGAAACCGCCAGGGTCTGGCGAACCTATTATCAATATAATTCATCGAAGCACAGTATGGAACAAGGCGACAGAGGTATGATTCTGCTGGATAGCGTGCTTGCTGTGAAGTATTTCCTGGATGGCCATGAGCTGATGATATTAGCAAATACAACTGATTTTACACAGGAAATCGTGTGGAAGGATGACAGTCTGAACGAGGAGAGGGTATACGAGGTTTGTTTAAGCTACGACAGCAAAGCAAGCTTATCTCGAAAGATGAACGGGGAAGAAGTCAGAAACTTAAAGCTTTTACCATTACAACTGATGGTAATTGAAAATAAGATTATGTAAAGGGAGGATTATTTTATGAAATTAAAGAAACTTATAGCATTGCTTCTGGCAGGCATGATGCTGATCACGACTCTGACGGCTTGCAGTGCCAACACAAAGAAGCCGGAGACAAACACAAACGAAACAGGCAGCAAAGCGACAGAAGCACCAAACAATACGGATGGGGCTGCCACCAGTGAAGAGCCTGTAAAAGTGGTAGTGTGGAACCAGATTTTTGAAGAATGGAATCAAGAATTCTTTACCCAGAAGGCAGAAGAATATAACCAGTTGGGAAGGGGTTATGTGGTGGAACAGACCTTCATCGCAGGAGATGCCTGGACGGAAAGAATGGCAGGAGCTCAAGCAGCCGGAACAGCACCGGATACCTATGTTGCTTCCTATAACAATTTAGTATCCTCAGCAAGAGACGGACTGATTATGCCGTTAAATGATCTGCTTCCGGCAGAAGCATTTGATGATCTGCATGATAATGTAAAGGAAATGATCAGCCTGGACGGCAAGTATTATGCATATCCTCAGCTCATTGAGCCTTCCACTGTTCTTTATTATAGAACGGATTTATTTGAAGCGGCAGGAATCACAGAAGCTCCCAAGACCTGGGATGAGCTGATTGCTGCAGCAAAGAAGCTTACCACACCGGATGTTTTTGGACTTGGCATACCGGACTTCCCCTCCATGGGATGGTGTACCTGGGGCTTACAGCACGCAACATCAGGCCACCTTGCAATCAATGATAACTGGGATGCTCCGACAATCGACCAGGGATACATTGATCTCGCAAACTTCTATAAGAGATGTTATGACGAAGGTGTGGTACCGGAGGTTGCATTGTCACCATATGCAACGATGAAGGATTTTGGTGAAGGCAGCGTAGCGATGAAATTCTGCGGCTCCTGGGGTATCGCACAGATTATCAATGAATATCCGGAGCTTGCCGACAAATTTGCTGTTGTTGCTCCTCCTACAAAGGATGGCAACCAGGATACCGTTTTGGCTACCAACGGCGGCTGGACCTATGTAATTGATGCCAATACAAAGGTGGCAGAAGGTGCGGCAGATTATATCAGCTGGTTATTGGCTGAGGATGTGAAAACCAGTGCGGATTTCTTTGAACTTGCAAAATATGCAAAAGCTGCGCCCCGCAAGAGTGTGGCAGAATACTTAAATGCCAATGCCGGAGACAGCAAATGGGCTGAAGTTGTCAGCTATGTTTCCGCCCATGCGATAGCAGAGCCTACTTATCCGTGGGATATCTCCGCTACGGTTGGCTTGATGTTTGAAAATACTGCGTTAGGCATGATGAGCGTAGAGGATGCGGCTGCTCAGGCAACAACGACAATTCAGGATATCATCAATAATCAGCAGCTTGCAGGAAAGAATCCAAAACAATAATCTCCTATAGAGGATATTGCTTCAAACGTTTAATCTGGGGCTGGCCGCTTCCTGACAGTGAGTGAAGCGGCCAATTCCAGATTCAATGAATCTCAGGACAGGAGGAAACAGATAATTGAAACGAGAGAAGGTTCTAAAAAATAAGGTAACAAACATTGATAAAAGAGACATGAAGATGGCCTATATCATGCTGCTTCCGGCAGTGGTCATGCTCACGATATTTGTTATTATTCCCCTGGTGATTGCATTCCAGAAATCCTTTTATGACTGGAACTATTATATTGATTCGGTCTTTGTAGGATTTGACAATTATAGAATAATCATTCATACGGTGTATTTCCAAAAAGCTGTAATTAATGTATTAAAGTTTGTAATAACAATTGTTCCGCTGCTTCTGTTATTATCCTTTGCTTTAGCGCATGTATTAAAGGGTCTGTCCGCTAAAATGTCTAACATGATAAAAACCGCAATCTATATTCCCGGTATCATATCAGGAATTGCTACCTCGGTTATCTTTATATTCATCCTGGATTATAAAGGCGGTGTGATTAATCAGACATTAATGCAGCTTGGAATTGGAAGAATCGGATTTCTGAACAACCCGTTCTGGGCTTATATTGCCGTGATCCTGCCCACGGTCTGGGTAGGGCTCGGCGGCAATACGATTCTGATGTATGCGGCTTTGGTAAATGTTCCTCCGGAATATTATGAGGCGGCTTCCGTGGACGGTGCAGGAGCATGGAAGAAAATGATATATATCACGCTGCCGCAGATGAAGAATATATTTGTACTTATGTGCATCAGCCTTACCGCAGGTACTCTGCAGATGTTTGATATCCCCTACATGCTGACCGGCGGCGGACCTTCAAACTCAACACTTACCCCCATGCTTTATTTGTATAACAATTACAGGGATGCCAGTAAGGGTATGGGCTATACAATCGCAGGAGCTATTTTGATGCTGATCATCATTGTGATGATTAATTCCGTTGTATTTGCCGTAATTAAATCAGAAAAAAGTGTGGAAGGTTAAGGTGCGGGTATGAAAAATGGATTAAAATTGATAAACAGGATCATCTGCAGCATTATTGCGGTATCCGTTGCTTTGCTGGGCTTATTTCCTTTGGTCTGGATGGTGCTGGCAAGCTTTAAGAATAAGAAAGAGGTGCTTGCCACTCCGTTGAGAATCTTTCCGTCGGTGTTTACCATGGAGAATTTTCAGAAGATTTTTGATGATAAGACAATCTCTTTTACCAGATCCCTTTTCGTGACATTCTTTGTTGCTGCGGTGGCGGTATTTCTGTCTTTACTTATTAATATGATGGCCGGATATGTGTTTGCAAGGATGAACTTTTATTTTAAGAGGTTTCTATGGGTTTATTGCATATTATCCATGTATATCCCCGGGATGACGATTTCCCTGACATCATTTTTGGTGGTTCAGAAGCTGGGAATGCTGGACTCCCTGGCAGTTCTGATTTTACCGGGTGTTGTTTCAGGCTATAGCATATTTTTCTTCCGCCAATTCTTTCTGAATTAGCCCTCCAGCCTGGAGGAAGCGGCAATGATAGACGGGGCAGGCCGGATAAGAATTTTCTTCAATATATTCCTGCCGTTATCAAAGTCCCCGATGGTAGTATTAGGGGCCGGATGCTTTATTGGATATTGGAATTCCTTTATTTGGCCTTCCATGACGATAACAACACCAAAATATATGCAGGTAATGCAGATCATCCGTTCCATGAGATCGGTGTATGCCACGGATTTCGGAGCGGTTATGGCGGGGACTGCAATTGCGGTAATACCGCCGATTGTTCTGTTCTTTATATTCCAGAAGCAGATAGTGAAAGGCTTGGTATTATCGGGCCTAAAATAAATTTTATTAAGGAGGAATCTTATGAATTGCTATAATGCAGCTGATTTATCAAATATAATGCAGCCCAGAGAGGGAAAAAGAAGGAGAGAGTCATCCTATGACAGGACCGGCGGAAATGATGACCGGATTTATGTCAAGCCGGGAGATACGGCGGTGATTGCCGATATTAAGACTCCCGGTATGATTACTCATATCTGGATGACAATGATGAATGAGGGGTTTAAAGAGGAAAAGAACAGTTTCCGTAAAGTGGTTCTTCAGTTTTACTGGGACAACGAAGAAGAGCCAAGTGTCCTGGCCCCGATTGGAGATTTCTTCGGAATGGGTCATGCGATGAGCCGCAATTTTGTATCAGCACCTCTCCAGATGAGTCCGGAGGACGGCAAGGGCTTTAATTGCTGGTTCCCCATGCCTTTTAGGGAAAGGGCCTTATTAACGGTCAAAAATGAAAGTGAGACGGATCTGATTCTGTATTATTATGTTGACTATGAGGAATATAAGGCTCCGAAGGAGGAGTTTCTGCATTTCCATGCTCAGTGGCACAGAGAGCTTCCTACACAGGGAGTTGCGAAGGAGATGTTTAAAACACACAGGGATTGGTGTTTTTCCGGTGAAAACAAAACCGGAGAGGAGAACTATGTTATTTTGAATGCCAAAGGCCGCGGCCATTATGTCGGAGCAAATGTGAACATCCATAATCTGAATGCGGACGGTTTATGGGATTGGCCGGGAGAAGGCGACGATATGATCTTCATCGACGGAGAACCCCAGCCAAGACTTCACGGAACCGGCACGGAGGATTATGTTAACATGGCATGGTGCCCGACCCAGGAGTATAGTGCTCCTTACCACGGACTGATCCTGGGCGGCAAGGATAACTGGAAAGGAAAAATCACCTATTACCGTTATCATATACAGGACCCGATCATGTTTGAGGAAACGATTAAAGTAACGATGGAGCATGGTCATGCAAATCACAGGAGCGATGACTGGTCAACCACAGCTTATTGGTATCAGACAGAACCTCACCTGCCGTTTGACCCGATTCTTCCGGTGGAGAAGAGACTCCCCATCAATGAAGAGGCGCTTAGCTGGGGCGATAAAGCCTTCTAAATATTCAAGGATAACTCCTTTCCATTATTTCACCGGACCGCTTTGCACCGGTAATCATGGTCAGGAGTTATTCATACACACCTGTTAGCACAGTATTATGATCTCGGTAGGACCAGTTGACAAACACTGCTTTTTTGTCAGCAGGCCCTCTGGTTACATTGTTGATTTTTACGTTATGAATTATGAGGAGGCAAATTTGATCAGAAGAAGTAAAGTATTATTCATTATCATAATTATCATCACTGCTGCCGCAATTTGGGGATGCGGTTCGGCTAAGGAGAATACTGTAACGAAGAATAATGGATTAGCAGAAGAGAAAGCAGATACGGAGGAGGAACTCGCTGCGGCAGATAAGGAAGAGACAGGAAGCAAGGAAGACGTAGCGGAGGAGCCGACGGAGAAGGAGATCGGGAAAGAGTCGGAGGGGCAGCCGGAAAAGGAAGCGGAACTGTCAGTTTCGGAGAAGAAAGCACTGGAGGCCGTCGGGATTTTGGAAGGACACAGGGCAAAGAATCTGTCCTATGCTCCTTTAAATGATCCCGGAGACGAGTATAACCTTAATATAGTGAAAAACATACATATGATAGAAGTAGAGACCGGTGAGTATTCCATTAACAAGACAAAATCAAATTACGGCGTCGGCGGCACGGATCTGGGTATCTCTTTCAACTTAGGGGATAAGACCTATATTGCTTATGGCGATACCTTTATGAACGAGGGAATGATAGGAGGCTGGAGAAGCAATGTGTTAGCCGTAACCACGGATGGAGATTATAAGGATGGAATTCTGTTCGATTATATGGTATCAAGACCCGGCTTAAAGAATGCGAAGGAGTTGATCCCAAGTAAAAAGACGGACAATCAGGAGATGACAACGATTCCTACCGGAGGAATTGCAATCGGTGAGACTCTCTATCTCTCCTACATGTCAGTAAGGCATTGGGGAGCCCCGGGAAGCTGGGATTGCAACTACGGTTCGGTTGCCAAGAGTGTAGATTACGGCCAGAACTGGGAAGTGCTCACGCAGCTCCAGTGGCCGGGAGACAGCAGCTTCTGCCAGATGGTTCCCGTGATGATTGAGGATTATATTTATATCCTGGGTATTACCGGAGGGCGCAACGGTTCTGCAAAACTGATGAGGGTGCCGGTTCCGGAGTATGAGAACTTCGAAGCTTACGAATATCTTACGGGGTTCAACAAAGAGGGAGCTCCAATCTATGAAAAAGGCCAGGAAGCGATGTATGGGGCATATGATGTATTGCCCAAGGCCGTGGGGGAAATATCGGTACTATATAGCGACTACCTGGAGGAATGGCTGGTTACCTATATCGATGGGAGCGCCAATCTGGTCATGCGAAGCGCCAAGAACATCTACGGACCTTATTCCAAGTCAGTAATCATCGCCGCTCAAAAGGATTTTCCCAGCTTATACGGGGCATTCATGAATCCAAGATGGGTATCGGAGGACGGCAAAAAGATCGCGTTTATGATGTCGTTATTTGATCCGGTATACAATACCGTTCTTATGGAATTAGAATTGGAGAGATAAGGAGAGGAACGATGGGAGACAGGGCAGTTAGAAGTAATACACAAAGGAGCTTTCCGAAAGAAGCTGCTGCAGCAAAGTTTTTACTTGGCGGGATTGGTACCGGAAATGTATCAATTGGTTCGGGAGGCAATCTGATCGATTTTGAGATTCACGGTTTACCTAATAAGGGGATGGATTCTCCATATACTTTTTTTGCACTGCGGTCGGAGGACAGCAAAGGTAACACCGTGATAAAGGCGATTGAAGGAGAAAAAGTGCCGCCCTTTGATCATTCCCATGGGTTTACGGCGTGGGAGACCGGAGGCTTGCCAAGATTTCGTGAGACAGAAATGACCGGAGAGTATCCTTTTTTGTGGATCGATTTTAAGGATGACCAGGTTCCGTTGGAGATTACACTGGAAGCCTTCACGCCCATGATACCTCTGAACGTGGAGGAATCCTCCCTTCCCTGCGGTATCCTCCGGTATAAAGTAAAAAATATCTCTGAGGATACCCAGAAGGTGAGCATTGCCGGCTCCTTCGCCAACCTGTGCAATTACAGCGGCCGTGATATATGGAATAAGCCCCTGTTTGAGGGAACCTCCGTGAATACCTTTATTGACCGGGGAAGCTTTCGAGGTCTTTCCTTTACAACAGAAAGCAAGGAAAGAGAAGATTTAAATTATATGGATATGGGCCTCTTTGTGACGGATCAGGAGGTATTCTACCGGGAATATTGGAATGAAGGCGCCTGGTGGGACGGACTGCAGGATTTTTGGAACGACTTCGCCGAGGACGGTGAGCTGGACCGGGAAAGAACGCTTGCCGGAACAGGAAATAGAATGCACCAAAGTGATGTTAAAATAGGTTCCGTCGGAATGAAGAAAACATTGGAGCCGGGACAAACGGAGGAATTTCTTTTCTTCCTGACCTGGTGTCATCCGTGGAGAATACGGTCCTGGGATCAGCTCCAGGA
>JAEZFH010000428.1 GCA_023437885.1 Bacillota bacterium
TGATGATTCAATTCCAACAGTGCCGCAATAAGCACCACAAAAATGGGAATCACGATTAATAACAGAAAGGATAGATAGTACACCGTCTTTAACGGTAATCTTTTTATTTTATCTCTTCGGATCATAATACCTCCATGCTGCTGATTGGAAATGCAGCTTAAATTTATGGCTATTCTTATATACTACCATATCATCCTTGCGGATACAATCGTTCACTCCCTTGAGTCCATGGTTACATATATTTACTGCAGCCATATAATGTGACTTAATACTATCCGTAATTGATACCTCTTTTAATTTTTAACAATCGTGAAAGTCTCTATAGCATTATTTTTATATTAAGCCATGTTAACTAACATTACAATTCTTTTATATTAGATTTTCTCAAATGAACACAAGAGAGGAATACTGCATACCAATGATATACTCCCATAGAATCATTTAGTTGAACTATAAAAATAGAGCTTGATCCGGATGCTCATTATGAGACTCCGGATCAAGCTCTGGATGATATTTTTAATATCTTGAATTATAATGTTAAACGGATTCCTTCTGCTCTTGGGTAGGTAGCTCCCTCTCAGTTTAAAGAACAAAACATAAATTCTACAAATCCTTGACAACTCCACTGCCTTCGCTTTTCAGCCTGTACCATAGGACAGATCCGCTTTTAAGTGAACTCTTCACATCAATAATCCGCTGGTTAGCGGAGCCGCGGAAGGCAAGACTGATATCCTTCTGTTCCTCCTTGAATTCGCCGTCCACCAGAACATCAATCAATTCCAGCATCTCATCGGTGCATTCACACCTGGCACGGCTCTCTCCCAGCAGTTCTTTATCAAAGAGGTAGCCCGTATAACACCAGATATTTTTCAAAGGAAATATCTGTTTCACCTTCTTTAAGAAGGGCAGCAGCACCCGTTGGTTCTGCCGTTCGAAGGGCTCCCCTCCAAGAAGGGATAAGCCGTCGATGTAACTCTTTGACAATGCCTCGATTATTTCCTCTTCCGCAGCACCGGTAAAGGGCTTTCCATAGCAAAAATCCCAGGTTTCCGCATTAAAGCAGCCCTTACAGTGATGGGTGCAGCCGGACACAAACAGGGATACTCTTACGCCCTCCCCATTGGCAATATCATATTTTTTAATTTCACCGTAATTCATTAAAGATGGAGCACCCTTTCTTTGATTTCCTGGGTTCTTCCCTGATTCCAGTACTGCGTTCCGATATAGCCGCAGGTTCTCCGGGCTACATTCATTTTATCCTGGTTGCGGTTTCCGCACTTGGGACATTCCCAGACAAGCTTGCCGTCCGTGTCCTTGACCGTCAGTATTTCACCGTCAAAGCCGCATTCCTGGCAATAGTCACTCTTCGTATTCAGTTCGGCATACATAATATTATCATAGATGAACCGGATGATCTGAAGCACCGCCGGAATATTATTCTGCATATTGGGCACCTCAACATAGCTTACGGCTCCGCCCCCCGACAATGCCTGGAACTTCGCTTCAAATTCCAGCTTGGTAAAGGCATTGATGGGCTCCGTAACATGAACATGATAGCTGTTGGTGATATAGCTCTTATCCGTAATTCCCTTCACTACACCGAAGCGCTTTTGAAGACACTTGGCAAATTTATAGGTAGTGCTCTCAATCGGTGATCCGTAGATGCTGAAGCCGATCCCGGTTTCCCCCTTCCAGCGGTCACAGGCGGCATTCATGTACCGCATGACCTCCAGTGCAAACTCCTCGGTCTCCGGATCGGTATGGGAATTGCCGGTCATATATTTTATACATTCATACAGCCCTGCATATCCCAGAGAAATCGTGGAATATCCGCCATAAAGCAGCCGGTCGATGGTCTCTCCCTTGGCAAGTCTCGCCAGGGCTCCGTTCTGCCACAGAATCGGCGCCGCATCAGACAGGGTCCCCTTCAGACGGTTATGGCGCTGCATCAGCGCGCGGTAGCACAGATCCAGGCGTTCATCGAAAATCCTCCAGAATTTCTCTAGATCCTTACCGGAGGATAATGCGACATCCACCAGGTTCAAGGTCACTACTCCCTGATTGAACCGGCCATAGAATTTATAATTGCCGTTTTCATCCTTCCAGGGGCTTAAGGCACTGCGGCAGCCCATGACCGGGAAGCAATTGCCTTCCTTCAGCTCCTTCATCTTCTTCTCCGAGATATAATCGGGAACCAGGCGCTTGGCGGTGCATTTAGCAGCAATCTCTGTCAGATAATAGTACTCGGAGCCTTCTTGGATGTCATCCTCTTCCAGCACATAGATTAATTTAGGGAACGCCGGAGTTACCCATACGCCGGCTTCATTCTTCACTCCCTGAAGCCGCTGCTTCAGAGTTTCCTCAATGATAATGGCAAGGTCCTTCTTCTCGCGTTCATTCTTTGCTTCATTCAAATACATGAATACCGTCAGGAAAGGAGCCTGTCCGTTGGTGGTCATCAATGTAATCACCTGGTATTGAATGGTCTGAACACCCTTGGTGATTTCCTTCCGGAGTCTTCGTTCAACAATATCTCTGATCAGCTCCTCTGTTGCCTCACAGCCCAGCATTCTGACCTCCTCCAGCACCTCCGTACGGATCTTCTCTCTGGAGATCTGGATAAATGGAGCCAGGTGCGTCAGGCTGATGCTCTGACCGCCATACTGATTGCTGGCTACCTGGGCGATGATCTGGGTTGCAATATTACAGGCGGTGGAGAAACTGTGGGGCTTCTCGATCAGGGTTTCACTGATTACGGTTCCATTCTGCAGCATATCCTCCAGATTGATCAGATCACAATTATGCATATGCTGCGCAAAGTAGTCCGAATCATGAAAATGGATGATGCCCTGCTGATCGGCTTCAACAATATCCGGTGACAGCAAAAGCCTGGTTGTAATATCCTTGCTTACCTCCCCGGCCATATAATCCCTCTGTACACTGTTCACCGTGGGATTCTTGTTGGAATTCTCCTGCTTCACATCTTCATTATTACACTCAATCAGGGACAGGATACGGTTATCGGTGGTATTGGCTTTCCGTACCAGGGAACGCTGATACCGGTATCTTACATATCGCTTTGCCAGATCAAAGGCACCCGTTGCCATGATCTGATCCTCCACCATATCCTGTATCTCCTCCACGGAAACGGCTCTATCTAATTTATTGCACCTATATTCCACATAGTCTGCAATCTCTCGGATCTGCTCCTGGTTCAGGCTGAACTGCTCGGCGGATTCATTTGCCTTTGTCACCGCCGCGACGATCTTATTGATATCAAAACCCTCTTCCGCACCGTTTCTTTTAATAATCTTCTTACCCCATATCTCCTTTTACGCTTCATTACAAAAA
>JAEZFH010000431.1 GCA_023437885.1 Bacillota bacterium
ATTCAAGGATGATTTCCTCTTCTGTTTTCCGGATTGTGAAGGTGGGAAATGAATTTTGTAAAGGACCGAACCAGGAAGCCTTCCATATCTGCTGCTTCTTGTCGTAATAGCGCAGGGTGGTTCCATATTCTCCTTTTGGATAACCTTCCTTTCCTCTGTTCTGCAAACCAGGTATGATCCAAATATCCTGAACCATTCTGCCTTCGAGCACCCAGAAGAAAAACCATTCTCCGGTTTCAGATTGTGTACCTCCCTCCGGATCATATCCGGTCCATTTCAAATCCCATGCACCGATCAAGGGCTCGAAGATATTCAGCACACCTTCCATATCAGAGTTTTGACCGTCGGCAAACAAAAGGTCTTTCCATACATCAATCCTTCCGTCCATGCTCATTTCCTTTCCAAGCCGGCAGGGATGAAACATACTGCAATGCCATTTTCTGCGCAGTGCCCTCGTCTATCCCTTGCTTTTCCATAAAGCTTTTTGTACAATCTTCTACAACCTCCAGCATCGTTACCTTCAAGTGGTCTTCGCCGTCCCCACACCATGCGCACAACTTATGGGTTACATCCCCTCCGGAGAAATCTGACGCCATAACAAGCGGCATGCCGCAGGAACCGCAGGAAATACACTGACTACTCATTTTCTTTTCTCCCTTCAATCAATTTGAACATTTTTATAAAATCATCGCGATATTTTTCAATCACGGATTTGTCCGGAGAAAACACATCTCTGTTCTGCAGATAATAATGCAGGTTTCCAAGCCACAAATTAAAAAAATAATAGAACGGAAAGTCAAACTTTTCGTAGTCCACCGTCTGATTCATCCAATGACTGATCCCGTTCTGCAGGATAAAAATCGCATTTCGTGCTTGTTCGGGAAGAAACGGTCCCTCTGTCACAAGGTAATAATAAATTGCTTCATTTTCTTGAATAACATCCAGATGAATGCCTAATACACATTCCAGGTTCATTTTTTCGTCGGCAAGCTCTAAAAAACGTTTATAGATGGACTTCCCAATTTCCTCGATCACCTTGATGATCAAATCCTCCCTTTTCGAATAATGAACAAAGAAATTGCCATGGGATATACCGGCTGATTTTGTCAAATCGTCAATAGTGGCATTCAGAAAACCTTTTCGTCCGTAGGTCTGAATCGCAGCTTCAAATAACTTTTTTCTTGTAACTTCCTTTTGCTGTTCTCGTTTATTCATTTCACCGACTCCCCAGTCACTCACTATATAGTCATTGTAGTAAAAACAGGTAATGTTGTCAAGAACAATTTTGTTAATATTTAGTAGATCCGAAAGTTCTGCAAGCCTGTGAAAAATAATGCTCCATCATAGCATAAACATCATTTACTCTCAAAAATAAAGGCTGTACCTCATTTTTGAAATACAACCTTAGTACTGCCAACATTTTTATTTCATAACCATCGCCAACATCATTGCAAATCGATCAGGCGTGCCGGGGTTTTCAAATTGTGTAAGATCACCGACAAAATGCAAATCTTTTTCGGGATAATAGAACATAAACGATCCCGTTGAACCGGAATGTCCTATCAGCTCACCTTTCGCCAAAAAAAAATGTATTTAAATAGCATCTCTTATACTCGAAAGTCAAGCTTTTAGATGATACAAGATACTTTTCATTATTACAAACATATTATATAAATAAAATAAATAAGGTAGTGATAATATGCCTTTATGCCCAGCAGGGACTTTTCTTTATACAATTCGTCCCGGTGATTCATTATGGCTAATAGCACAGCAGTATCATACTACAATTCAGGAAATTGCTACCCTCAATCCGGGAATAGACTATAATAATCTTTATGTCGGTCAGGAAATTTGTGTACCCGCAGGACCCGGATGTTGCTCTGCATCCCCCAATCCTGCTCCAATGGTGATTAGTGTAGCAGAAGCAGATTTAAGTAAATACTTGCGTATGCTTTGGGAGCAGCATGTTTATTGGACCAGGCTAACCATTCTCAGCATAATCTTCGATTTGCCGGATGTTGAGGTAGTTACAAATCGGCTTCTTCAAAACCCGAAGGATTTTGAGGCTTTATTGAAGCAGCTTTATGGGGATGCGGCTGCCTCTGAATTTGCCAATTTATTTACAAATCACCTTGTTATCGCAGCAGAGCTTGTGAAGGGTGCCAAAGCAGGTGATAATACTGCAGTAGCAGATGCTGAAAAAAGATGGTACGCTAATGCTGATCAAATTGCTGCTTTTCTTGCAAACATCAATCCCTATTGGTCACAAGATAATTGGAAAGCAATGCTTCATGAACATCTTGCTTTGACTAAAACGGAAGCTACTAATATGTTAACTAAAAACTTTGCCAACGGAGTATCAACTTTTGATAAAATTGAAAGACAGGCTTTAGAAATGGCTGATGTCATGACTGATGGGATTATCAATCAATTTCCTGATCTATTTATAGATTAGTATCTGGCTTGAAGCACCGTACTATCAAGAGATTGCTTATGAAGTTAACACTGTTAAAAACCTTGATAGATATCGGCCTGTCAAGGTTTTCTTATGAAAAACCTGCTCCGTTTCGTGCGGCAACATACAGCCAAGCCTTCTCTGCCACCATATTCCAGTAACAGATCGACAATTAAAGCAAATCTGCTTCAATGTCTAATCCCATCCTTGCAAATTCTGCAAATCCTTTTTCTGTAATCTTATATACTGTGCTTTTTCCATCTTCTAATTCAATCCATCCGTTTAAAACATAAAAGTCTAATAAGGCCGCTCCTAAATTACCTCCTAAATGGTCATAGCACTTCCTTCCAGTCATTCTTTTTTGTCTCATAATATCTGTCCCTCGATTTCGTCGTAGGCTTTTAATGCCGCTTCCAAAGCTTCAATCACTGTAATTCCAACAGCAGGCAGACCCACTAGTACCGCACTTTTCACTTCATCTCTGCTTGCCCCCAGTTCCTTAGCAGACTTTACATGATAATCTAAACCACCAATCATTTTTGTAGCAGATAAAACTGATATATATGCAAGCTCATGTGTTTTTCTATCTAATGAACTTGTCCTGGATAATTGCATTACCATATTCATATATGCTTTTCCTGTTTCGGGTACTTCTTCCATAAAAATTTCAAATCCTTTAGCCATTTTCAATATCCTCCTATCATTTTCTGTTTGTCCAATAAAACATATTTATTATTTCTTATTAGATTATATTATTAAAATAGCTCATATTTTACCAATAATCAACATATAATTATAAATACTAAATATATAGTGGTGTATGCAGGAAAATGAATGCAGCAAACATCATAATTCACTTCCTCTCTAAGTGAGGTGAAGCTTTAAATAACAGCAATCGGGTAGGAGGCTAACCATTAATTGATTAGCCGACCTCCCACACCGCACGTACGTACCGTTCGGTATACGGCGGTTCATTAGTTTTCACAGATTTTCAGATAATAGTCAGACATAGAGATA
>JAEZFH010000495.1 GCA_023437885.1 Bacillota bacterium
AAATAGGAAGCCTGCTTTTTCGGAAGAATAGAATGTTGATGAGAACAGTGTGACAAAAGCGAGTAAAGATTGAGCGGAAATACACCTTAGCCTCTCCACGCAGATTGTGTTTCAGCTGATCCGGGATTTGCATACTAATTATGCGAAAGCCAATGGAAAAATCGGTAAGGATAATCAATACATCCGTGAAGCTATCCGATTGATGCAGGAATATTATGCAACCACCATCAGTATCAGCGATATATGCAATCTCATTTACCTAAGTCCGTGCCATTTTAAGCGGGTGTTTAAGGAGCACACCGGACGGACGCCGCACCAGTACTTAATGGATATTCGCTTGGAGAAGGCAAAGGAGCTGCTGAGAAGAACGGAGAATTCAATCGAGGATACCGCGAGACTATGCGGCTTTGTAAATGCGGGACATTTTGCGGTGGCCTTTAAACGCGGTACGAAGCTGCCGCCATCCGAGTACAGAAAAATGCATGTGCGAAAATAAAATAGGGTTCCTGTTCAATACTGTTTACCGGGGTTCGGTGAACAGTATTTTTTGCTTGACGGTAATTATTGGGTGTGCTACAATATGAATGAATAAAAAGTTATTCATTCATATTGTAGCAGCTTACCATTGAGCAGCAAGAGGCAGATAGGCTCTACATCATGAAAACACATACGATGTGAGGGTAAACAAGATGGAAGACAAAAAAAATTTGCTTTTCAATTGCGCGAAGGAATTGTTCTCGACGAAGGGATTTAAGGATACCAATGTGGCTGATATTACAAAGCAGGCAGGCTTTAGCGTAGGTACATTTTATAATTATTACCCTTCCAAAGATAAGCTATTTGTTGAAATACTGAAACAGGAAACAGCAGCGCTGATGAGACGTATCATGAGTACTGTTAATCTGAATGAGGATCCGATAACGTTGATTAAGCAGCTTTTGGCGCTAAACATGGAGGGGATGCTTGGAAACCCCATACTAAGCCAGTGGTATAATCCGGATGTTTACGGTAAAATTGAAAAGCTCTTTCGGGAGGAAGACGGACTTCAGGCGGCTGATTTTATATACCGGGACTTTTTGGGCCTGGTGCAGGCATGGCAGGCAGAAGGAAAAATGAGGTCGGACATCAGCAGCAACATGATAATGGCCCTATTCGGAGCCATTATCCGAATCGGTTATCAGAAGGAGGAAATCGGACTGCAATATTTTCCCGAGCTTCAGGATCATTTGACAGATTTTGTTTTGAAGGGCCTTACCGATTGCTCGAAATCGTAAGCAGCTTAATAAATGCATGTTAACGCTAAGTCTTAATGTAAGAAAGAAGGATTATGTTGTGCAGGTTTCCAAAAAGAAAAAGCGGAAAACCAGGATATGGACCATACTGTCAGTAATTTTAGGTGTAATCGTTTTGGGGCTGGGAGCCACAATGCTGGCCTTCGAACCGGGTCGGCGGGAAGCACTGAGCCTTACCATCTCCGAGATGGAATTTCATAAGCTTCGGGATGGAATCTATCTGGGTGAATACAAGGGAACAAAGGACAGCCTAAGAAACACCAAGGTTCAGGTAACGGTAGCTTCAGGAAAAGTTACGGAGTTTCAGGTGGTGGAGGGAGCTTTGGCGAATGAAAAGCAAAGAACAGAGGTCGGGAATGGGTTCTCCATAAACGATTTGTTGGACAGGGTGATAGAGTCGCAGTCCTTACAGGTGGATATCATCAGCGGTGCGACGATTACTTCCAAGGTGCATCTCAAGGCAGTGGAAAATGCGTTGGAACAGGCAAAGCATAAATAAGATAAGCAAGAGCATACGATTTATGGAAAAAAGAATGTCCGATATGCGATCGGACACAGGACGAATCAATTATGAAACGGAGGGAATATCATGAACATTGCAGTAGTATCTTATTCATACACTGGAAATAACAGGAAATTAGCAGCGGCCGCAGCAGCAGCGCTCTCAGCGGAACATATCGAACTCATTGAGGAAAGGCCGCGAACAACCGGCACGATCATCCTGGATATGATGCTGAACCTTACTCCCAGGGTGCAGCCTCATCTTTCCGTGCTGGAGCAGTATGATCGGATCCTTTTCTTCGCTCCGGTGTGGATGGGAAAGGTTGCGTCGCCGCTTCGCCCCTGCCTCAAGCAGCTGAAAGCGCATCCACAGCCTTATGCGTTTGTTTCCATCAGCGGAGGTGCACTCAATCCAAACCCTAAGCTTGCAGAGGATATTACCAAACGGGCCGGAGCAAAGCCGATGGCCTTCGTGGATCTGCATATCACCGATTTGCTTACGCCCGAATCGAAGAAAACAATGAAGGACACCAGCGATTACCTCCTCAAGGATGCGGATATGGCAAAGCTTATGAGCATGCTTGTTGCTTCACCTGTTTGGAAGTGGTGTTATAATAAATAAAGATAGATCAATTTCACAGACAGCCATGCGGATCGCTTCCTTATGGGCGCTGGCCTGCTTTGAAGAAGACACCTCTATTCGGGGAAATGATACGCTGGGCTGGCGTTTTCTGGCGGCTCTTGCTGGGAACACCAAAATCGGGGGTTATGAGGTTGATGGGACGGTGTGAGTAAAAGAGTTAAATACAGGAGTGCAAAAAGGAAGTGAAAGCCGGAGTGTCGGTTATCACTTCCTTTTCGTATTCTGTTTGATTTCCTCTTATCAGATACGCTTTATGAGTGACGCTCAAAAGCAATCTGTAACAGGATATCACTTGTTAATTTATAGTTATGTATGCGATTTTTGTTAAATAAATTTCGTATATTATTTTTGTTCCATATATTTCTTAAAACTTGAAATATCTTTAAACAGGAAGTACAATGAAAAAGTATATAAGGGATCGGAAGGGATTACATCGGCGTAAAGAAGGCCGGAAATAGGGGCTTCCAAGGATGTCATCTATCCGGGCGATAGACGAAAATGAAACAGGAACAGTCCTGTTTGGGAGGAGGAAACGCATGAAAAAGCCTGGGCCAATAAACCGTTGTGGGATTCACAGTAAATGGAAGCGTCTGTTTCGTCATTCCCCGGCAGCCTTAGGTATGGGCATAGCTTGGGTAAGACCGGCACGGATCATTTTGTCCGTTTTATTGGAGCTGCTTGTCATTGCCGGGATTTATGTCCCTGTGCGGTTTGATGGCAGCCGGATGCCGCAAGCTCAAAATGGTGTACTTAATTTGACGGACTGGAATGGGAAGCAGCCGTTTGCCGTAAATGGTCAGTGGGAGTTTTATTGGGATCAGTTGTTGAGTGATACGCTTTGCAAACCATCTTTAAACTTAAGGAAAGACAGTGAACAGAAGGCTTCCTTTGCAGTGGTCCCAGGTAAGTGGAACAACTGCCAAATAAACGGGGAAGCACTCCCTGGAAAGGGAAAGGCGACCTACCACCTCCGTGTGACAGGAGCTGAAGCAGGAATGCAGTACGGCGTGCGCATCCAGCGTGCGGCTTCGGCGTACCGTGTGATTGCGGAGGGCGTGCTTATAGCACAGAATGGCAATGTCGGAGATAACGAAACCGCTCCTGCCTCCGATTATCCTCCCACGCTTGCCTCCTTTACGCCCACTGGCAGCAGCTTTGATCTGGTGATACAGGTCAGCAACGATATTTATGGCTACGGCGGCCTATGGGACGCAGTTATCTTCGGAACCTATCCGCAGGTTTCCTCCTTCGACCGGAAGCTCTCCAATACCGTCACCGCAGCGATGTCCTGCCTGCTGTCCTCCTGTCTGTTCTTCTTAATTTTTTTCGCCGCGCAGCGAGGGGAAAAGGATGCGCTGATTCTGTTTTTACTTGGGATATTGGTACTTCTGCGGTTTTCGCTTGAGGGCGACGTGGTCTTTGCAGGCTTGTTCCCGCAGGCTCCCATTATTTATATGGACTGGATCGATTTTCTGACCATGCCGTGGGCACAATTTTTACTGCTGTATTTTATCCATTGCACCTATGGAAGGCTGGTTCCTAAGTGGCAGGTCTATGTTGTGCTGGGCTACACGGCAGGCGTAACGGCTTTTATCCTTCTGTTTCCTCTGGAGCTGGTGACCGGGGTCTATGTATTGATGAATTATGTTCTGTTGGCGGTAATGCTTACTGTAACGGGTCAGCTTGTCCGCGCCGCATGGCAGGGCCGGGAGGGGGCCTCACTGCTGCTCTTCGCCATGCTGCTCATTCTCGGACTTGTTTTTTACGAAATGTTCTTGCCGGATCACTCCGCCGGTTATGTTCTCCTGGGTGCGGCAGGCTTTCAATATCTTATGTTTGTGTTCGCACAAATGGCGGTGGTGGCCATGCGTTACCGTCGGGCGCATGAGCTGGAAATCGCCCATCTGAAAGGTCAGATCCGCCCGCATTTCATCCATAATGCACTGACCTCCATCATTTCCATCTCCCGAAGGGAGCCTGACCGGGCGAGAGAGCTGCTGGTGGATTTCAGCAGCTATCTGCGGGGCTTTTATGATTATGAGAGGGATGAACTGGTTCCCTTTGCGCAAGAGCAGGAGCTGGTGCGGGCTTATGCTACGCTGGAGCAGGCACGGTTCGGGGGAAAATTTCGGGTGGAATATCAAATAGAAGCAGAGGACTTTTTGCTACCCTCGCTTATTCTTCAGCCGCTGGTAGAGAATGCTTTCGTCCACGGGCTGCGTGAGAAGGAGGAGGGAGGCACGGTCACGGTGTATTCCCGTCGGATGAAAAACGGCAGGGTACGGATCGGCGTCCGGGATGACGGTATAGGTTTTTCGGAGAAATCACCTTCCTCCCGCAGGGGCGTGGGTATTCAGAACATCAACCGCCGCCTTTCGCGCCTTTACCGCACTTCCCTGGTTTTTGAACTGCCGGAGGGCGGCGGCTGTGAGGTATCCTTTGAAATTCCATGCAAGGAGGTGAAGCCGCATGAAGATATGGCTGATTGACGATGAACAGCCTTGCCTGGAAGAACTGACTTGGCTGCTGAAGCAATACCCCGATCTGGAGATTGCAGGAACGGATACAAACCCGATACGGGCGCTGGAAGCCATATCATATTCCTTGCCGGACGTGGTTTTTCTGGATATCGACATGCCAAAGCTCGATGGACTGGAGCTGGCGCTGCACATCCAGGAGAAATGCCCCGGTGTGGTCGTGATTTTTGTCACTGCTTATGCCAGGTATGCATTGGAAGCGTACAAAGCGCATCCTTTGGACTTTTTGCTGAAGCCCGTTAAGCAGGCGAGATTGGACGACTGCATCCGCCACCTGCGCAGGCACTACGCGCTGCTGCATCCGGAGAAACCGGAGAAGCGCAGGCTTACTATCCGCTGTTTTGGTACATTTGAGCTTATTTGTGAAACGGAGGTCAAATGGGGTACACGCAGGGTCAAAGAGCTGCTGCTCTATCTTATCGGCAAAAATGGTTTTCCGGCTTCAAAGGGTGAGCTGCTGAGCGTACTGTTCGGTGGCCAGGAAGACAGGAGTGCTGTTCACAACCTGTATATGACGGTATACCGGCTGAAAGGCCTGCTGGACAGTATCGACCCGGAACGCAGACTGATCCGTCTGACAGAGGACAACACGCTAATTCTTGCGCCTGGCGTATGCGACTTTACCGATTACATGCGCTTCGCACGTGAGAACGCCGTCATCACAGAAGAAAATGCCTCGGAAGCGGCGCATATGCTGGACTTATATCAAGAAGCCTATCTTGAAAAGGAGAGCTACGAGTGGGCGGTTGAGAGCGCAAATGAAGCGGAAACCGAATATGAGCGGATCGCCCTGGGACTGGGGAGCTTCGATATCGCGACGGGCCGTCTGCGGGAAGCGGAGAGTGTCCTGACTGCGCTGCTGCTGCATGAAGCGCTGTGCGAGGAAGCGCACACCCTTTTGCTTGACCTGGCGCTGCAAACCGGCAACCGCAGTGCCTACCTGACACGGTACGAGCAATACAGCCGAATCATGAAAAAAGAGCTGCGCCTGAAACCAGCCGCACGCTACCGTGAGCAATACGAACGCCTAAAGCAATAGGGTTATTATATTTCTGAAAAGCCGTTTTGAAGGGGTAACCGCCCCTTTAAGAGGGCTTTTTTTTCATCCTTTCATGCGGTTTCTTTCGACCCTCCAAGGGAGCTTCTTTTCTCTTTAAAACCTGGATGCCTGCAGGAAAGATGCGTTTTCCGTTTGTGAGATTTTGTGAGGATCCGGTGCTACAATGAAAAAAAAGAAGAAGGAGTGAGTTCTTTGCGGGTATTGCTGGTGGATGATGAGCCCCCCTGCCTTGATGAGCTGGTCTATCTGCTCTCAAAGCAGGAGAATATTGAAATCATCGGTGCGTTTACGAGTCCTGTCAAAGCGCTGAAGGCATCGGCGGATTTGAAGCCGGAGATAGCCTTTCTTGATCTTTCCATGCCTCAGATGGGAGGATTGGAATTGGCTAGAGAGCTGCTTGTGCGCAGCCCTGGTTTGAAGATTGTGTTTATTACCGCATATAGAAAGGAATTGGAAAAAATCAAGAACAGTCCGGCGGTTGAGAGTATTCTCAAACCCGTGAACCATGCGAAGCTACAGGAACTGTTCCGGCGTCTGTAGGACTGAATAACCGAGTCAATTACACATCGGCTCAAAGCTGATCGTAATTGATTTTATGACGGGTGAAAAGTCAATTATTCCGGGCTAAAAGGCGGAGGCTTTAACCGGAATGGACTTTATAAGCTACGTATCTTAGATATAGATGATGAAGGGAGATTGATTTATGTATAACAAGTACATTTCCAATGAGAAATTGAAAAAGGCTCTTTCACTGTTCCTTGCCCTTGCGTTGCTGAGTACCTGTATTTGGGGTGGCAGCCAACCGGCATATGCAGCCGAAAACAGCACATCTGTACCGATTACCGATCCTGCCGAGCAGGCAAGGACTCTTGGTTTTGACACAACACAAGGGCAACGGACCGACGAAAATGGCAATCCGGTGGATGCGTCACATCCGCTTGGACTTGACCTGGCTTACTTTAACAGAATTTCGCAGATAGGCATTATCTCCAATACATCCTATAAGATTGACAATGGAGTATACAATCTGCCCTTGACCCAGGACGGCATTAATTTGGACTTTGGCAAGAAGACAAACCAGGAGCTCATGAGCCTAAACGGTGTTTTGGATGATAAGTCGATGAATGCGCCAAAGGTGTCGGTTGCAGCAGACTTTGGCGGAATAGCAGACTTGGGGCAGGAGAACCCGGGAAGTACCCAGGTTTTTGTCACTGCCGCAATTCCGCAAAATAAAGATAACAGCAGTTATGTAGATTTAAGATTATTTGTGAGCGACTATAACGGAGGGAAACCGGTGAATTCCTCCTTTTCTGTCGCAGTTGTTAAAAAGCCGGAGCGCTATGATGATCGCTCCTATTCTAACCGGGAGTATCCCATTGATATGGTTGCCGGTGATTTCGACCATGACAAAAAGGATGAGCTGGCGGTTGCCGTCGGCAGCAGTTTGTATATGATCAAAATTAGCAAGACCACGGATTCTAAGACCGGTGCAGTTTCCTATATTCTGGATAAAAACAGCACCATAAGCAATGATACGTTGATTCCGCATATAAAAGAAGGGGTTGACCTCAGCAATCCGCTTCGGATAAGGCCCAATGGCGCCAGAAATGTGATTGATATCGCGGCAGGTGACGCAGATTCAGACGGGTATGCGGATTTGCTGATCTGCAGCGGAGATACCATAACGAAGATACAGGAAAACAAAAAGGACATACCGGATTCTAATCCGGCGGTACTCTACATTTACAGCGGCACAACAGATTTGAACAATCCCACGGCAAAAATTAACCTGCACCCGCAAAGCGGCAATAAAAAGGAGCCGGGTAAATATATTTTTACCAGTGCCAGCGTGGGAGTGGGGGATGCTTTTAATACAGGAGAAAATGTGATTATCATCGGAGGTAGATTAAATGACAAAAGCCTTGCCGTTACCTATCTCACTTATGACGGCAAGGGCTTTGGTAGTATGTCAAGTCCCAGCTACCCGGTCTATCCCATAACCGATGAGGCAGTGAAGGGGTTGGAAAGCTGGCTTCCGGGCATTGCCTGCGCCGCCCTCGATGGTCCGAGCATGCAGGAATATGTGGTGCTTGGAAATATTCTGTTAAAATATGACGGTGCAAGCTTTATCAAGCAGGATGTGGCACAGCCAAAGGCAACAAAAAACTATAAAAATACCGACTTGAGATACCAGTATAAAAAAGGCCATTGGTATAAGGACATTACCGATATTTATGGCGGAGGCCGGGGAGGAGATACCACCTACGTTATAAGCACAATCGTGGGGAATTTTGACGGCAACCTGTCAGGAAGAGAACAGGTATTAATGCTGCATTATAACCGGTTCTACGACGGAGAGCATGTATTTTTGACCTGGTGCGGCCGGGAGGACAACAACTCGCCGGACATCACAACCCATTTGACTAAAATATGGGGCAGTGACCAGGGAAAGACCAATTATCCTTCCGTAGCAGCGTTGGATGTACTGAACACCGGAGTTACAGTGGCTGCGAAGCCTGAGCTGACGACCTTCACCTTTTCAGACCCCACGGTAATCGCGGTTTTGGGCGCGGCACCTTATTATAAGGAGCTGTACGAGCAAAGCGGAGAGTATTCCGGAACCATCGGCAATATCGGAACCACCTA